>JAYENE010000166.1:0-4022 GCA_034721935.1 Thermodesulfobacteriota bacterium | reverse complement strand
GAAAATCCGATTTTTCAAGCAAAGGGATCTTATCTGTCCTGTCACAATAAAAATAGTCCTGCGTATTAACCTTTCTAAAATCAGATATACCGTATGGAAATTTCATTGCTTGTCCCTCCTCGCCATAATTCAAAACATAATATTAATTATACCTGGGTTGAGCGGTTCAACGTTCACGGTTCCCGGTTGAAGAGCCATAGAAACCTTCGTTTTACCTTTGACTATTGGCTATTAGCCATTGGCTAAAGGTAGCCGAAGGCCCTAATAGGGGCGAATGTTATGTTTCACCCAATGGGTGAAAGAGACTAATCTGCGCATTGTGTTATAAAGTTAAGGATATCAGTAGGCTATAACCTTTGAACCCTGAACCTGGAACCGATTACTTTAGGTTATATTACAAATCGACTCCTTCATGCAACAGGCAAGTTTGAAGATGTTTTCACGGTCATTTGGCTGGCATCCATGTTCCAGCGTGGGATAAGGAGGAAATAATGACATTATTGAGATTAGTGTCTCGAAATCAGTGAGCCTTTCGCTCATTTCCCAACTCTTTAATCTTGACAGCAGGGTTCCTTTGGAAAGGGCAGCGTCTCGAAATCAGTGAGCCTTTCGCTCATTTCCCAACTCCACTAATCTTGCGGGGTTGGATTGACCACATATTTTTTTCATCACCTCCTTTTCAAACATAAGTCGCTCCTTTCAACTGTTTACCCTTTTTCTCCAAAAATGTGGAGAAAGTCAAATTCCAAACTTGCAAAACCACCCCACTTTTTAATACCTGTATTTACAACTTATTGATATTACAGTATCTCTCAATTTCAGAAATGTAGAGAATCTATCCGCCAAGTCAACAATTTTTGCCTTTCACCAACTTTCGGCATTAGAGTACCGTTTTACCAAAAATTAAATATCATAACATGTTTTAATTACAAGCTTTTTTTAAAGCGAAAATTTGGCTTTTCGGGCAATTTTGCAAAATGTAGAGAATCTCTTTCCATGAACACTAAATTTGGAGTTTCTCCACATTTTCAGGCAGGACAGCTTTATCAAAATTGTCAATGAAATTCTAACTTAATATTATGATTTTATTCAACATATCCTCATTCGTCCGTTTTCTCCATCTCTATTAAAAATGTAGAGAATGTCAAATCACCATCCAATATTCGTCAAAACCGGAGGCAAAACACTTAAAATGTGGAGAATCTCTGTATCAGATATATAGCAACGGACTGTTGTTAAATCCTTGTGTGCCACCGCCGATAACCTCTGTTTTTTTAATACAGTCCTTACACAAAAGATAGATACGTATATTATCTTCTTTATGCTTGACCAATTCTTTTAGCTCTTTCTTCATTCTTGCAAAAGATCCCGCCTTTAATATACATTCAAAAACTGAAAAATTTACCCGCTCGCCATATCCCTGCAGACATTTCGCAACCTTGTTTCGACGTTTGTCATTGCTGATATCGTAGGCCACCACAACCTGTACCATCCATCAATACCTCCCGATAAACGGGCGATACTTCTTCTCACCCCTGACATGGTACATCAGCAATTTAGCCTGATGAAATATAATATCTTCACACGTCCATCGTTTCCCCCGCCAGACAAGATAACTTCCCAGACGTTCCTGCACATTCTTTACAATAAGCTGCCTGGTATTTGCTGTCAGCATTCCCTTATTGTCGGTATCTATGGGTTCCTGTCGATTACATATTGCCACAATGGTTCTATCTACTACGAACTGGCGAAATTCCTCGATCTGATCAAATACCAGGGTTGGTTTTTTACCCTGAGGTTCATGCAAAAAACTGATATAGAGAGCTGCGCCTGCATCAGCCAGGGCCTGCTGAACACGATTATAAAGGATACCATAACCGTAATTTAACAAGGAATTAAAAAGGTCTCTCGCACCAAATGTTTCTCTTTTTTCAAACTGAATATCCGGCGGAAGGATCGCCTTGACAGAGCGCCAGTAATACCGGCTTATGCTGCCTTCCAATCCCATCAAGCGGTTGCGCATTGTTTCTCGCGGTAACTCATCAGAGGGAGTTGTCAGTTTGTCGCATAAGCCTTCCATTTCCTTAATATTGACTTCAATGATAGAGCTGCCTTTATCTTCGACTTTTTTTAAGTATTTATTAAAGTATTTGAGCAAATTGATCTGGTTTTTGGCTTTGCCTTTCAGGAATTGGGATGCCAGGTATATCCCGGATTTATTCTCCCTTGCGGTCATTTGAATAGCGCTTGCCTTTGTAAAGGCAAATTGAGGGGTATAAATCATCGCAAACGGCTCTCCGCGACCCGACAAGAATTCAATACTGATATTCCTTTTGCAGCACTGATGGATTAAATTCGAGCTGAGAGAAACCCCAGGAAAGCTTATAACCACACGTTTGAGTCTGTTTTTCGGAACAGATGCCACCACAACCCCTTTGTGTTTAACTGTGAACTTATGTTGAGTATAGCCGATAAAGTGTCCAAATTTAGAAACTACCAATTCTGTTTCCGAAGCTATTTTTCCTGCGTATTCCTGCCGCTTTTTTCCTATAGCGGATTGAACCGATTGGCCACTGTCTTTTTGGACATTTCTGCCATGCTCCTGCTCATAACGAACAAAACCGTCTTCTGTAACCTTGTTTATAAGTATCTCTGTCTGGCTCCGGCTTTTTTGCCGGATGAATTGCAAAGATGCCAAAATCTCCTTGCACTCTTTTTTTGTTTCAACAAAGCCTTCTTTTTTGCCGCGGGCAATAAAGCCGGACAGTTCGTTGAGAATACTATTTTCGAGATTGTCTAATTGAAAACTTTTCGGAAGGAGACGCGCATAATAGCGGTTAAGACCTGTAAAAAATTCGTTGACCTTCTTCACCACAGCATCAAGGTTCCTGTGATTTTTCATATAAGACTTCATTTTATCTATTTTTGCATCTACGCGGTTGTAATCGATCTTGATGCTGCCACGGTGAAAGAATATGCCGAGAAAAGAGAACCCGCGTGAGATATTGACCACCGATTCATCCGATGTATTCAGTCGTAAGAATAGCTTTTCTTTCAGAAAGTTCCCTGCCGGATCTACCTCCTTTAACAGGTGTTCTCTGGTTTGTGAAAGCATCACAATATCATCGGCATATCTCACAAAATTGACTTTTCGGCCATGTAGAAACCGGTCAAACTCATTCAGGTATAGATTGCTTAAGATCGGGCTGAGAACACCCCCTTGAGGAATGCCGTCATAGGTATCTTCCCATCGGTTATATTTAAGAAGGCCTGATGAGAGATATAGTTTTACAAGTCTGATTATTCCAGTATCTGCCACTTTTTCGGATATAACGTCGAGACACTTTTGATGATTAATCGTGTCAAAAAAGTTATCAATGTCAATTGCTGAAATCCAGTAATTTTTTCGATTCAAAAAATCCCGTACACGACCAATCGCCTTTATGGTGCCTTTTCCAGGGCGGTAAGCATAAGAACAGTTTGAAAAACCGGAATCGTAGAATTCGACAAAAAGAGCAGACAAAGATGTCTGAACTATTTTGTCTTTGATTGAAGGAAGTCCAAGCCCGCGTTTTTCATCTTTGCCCTGTTTATCTTTCTGTATATGTTGAAGAGGTTCCGGCACGTATCGACCCGTGAGTATATCGCCGGATAACTGCCGGATGTTTTCTTGCACATCTTTTTCAAAAGAGGCCACAGTTACCCCATCCACGCCGCCAGCGGATCCTTTTTTCTTGACCCTGTTCCATGCGGCTTCCAGGCTTGAGATAGATGCAACTTTTTCAATAGTCAGGTTCATAAACCCATCCATAGATTGTGCAGATTACACAGATCAAGAATCTCACCAGGCGCAAAGCCGCAAAAAAAGAAAATGAAGAAAAGCTTTGGTAATTCACGGTCTTACTAAATGTTGTAAATGCCAATAGTTAAATTAATTCAGAGTGGAAATTGGTGAAAAAACTTTGCGCTTTTGCGCTTTTTATCTGTCTCGAAATCATAGAGCCTTTCGCTCTTTTCCCAAC
>JAYENE010000165.1:0-15775 GCA_034721935.1 Thermodesulfobacteriota bacterium | reverse complement strand
AATTTTATTTGGTCGTCGTTATTTCTTAACGCTCACTAACATGCTCAAACAGTCAGCCGTTTTAAATTTAACTGCCCGCCACATCAGGTTGTTGGCAGGTTACTTTTTGAGTTTGTAAATTTCTGGTATTTGGTTTAATTTATTGATCTAGGCGCTTATATAGTGTAATAAATTTTATATCTATCATGTGATCTATTTCATTGCGGTTCTTATGATAAATAAATTATACCTAAGTTGAGCGATTTTTTGCGAAGATATGTGCTGAAATCTTGATGCATA
This sequence comes from Thermodesulfobacteriota bacterium, assembly GCA_034721935.1. Lineage (GTDB taxonomy): Bacteria > Desulfobacterota > Desulfobacteria > Desulfobacterales > ETH-SRB1 > Desulfaltia. The sequence continues at coordinate 15,496 of JAYENE010000165.1, read as the reverse complement.
AGGGTTTGCAAAAACCGCAGGCATACCCGTGGATATGTCGAGGATTTTTGCGAAGCCTTTATGCGCAAGAGATCGGTGCAGATCGAGTAAAAAACCGCTCAATTTAGGTTATAATAAAATGGTATTGTAGAGATATAGTCAAAACGATCCCTGCGGTGAAATATGCCGAAGCGCTCCGAAAGCCGTGTATTGAGATGTTGGCACATTGGTGTATTTGTGTCTGGAGACTGAACTATTACCATTTATCTTGTCATCTTATACAAAATATGTCATATCTGGCTGTCAGAAATTTAATAATATTTGAAAAATACCATTAAATTTCGTAACTTTCCAATAACTACTTAGAGGAGCCCACTGATAATAAAATGTAAGAATATCTGAAATTTATTGAGAAGTTACTAAATTTCCGTCTATCAAACCAAGACCATGAAGAAAACCCTTTCATACCTTATAGTTTTCTTGTGTTTTTCCTCAACCAGTCTGCAGGCCGGGCAGACAGTAACGGCTGTCGGCTTGAGTTTTTTTGAATCCGGAAGAGAGGTAATTGCTCGCGAAAAAGCTCTGGATGGAGCCAGGCGGGCAGCAATAGAAAAAGCTGTCGGCGTTGCAATCGAATCCAGGACAGTTGTGGAAAATTTCGAGGTAGTTAAAGACCAGATTTTAAGCCGCGCAACCGGATATCTTAATAATATCAAAATACTGGAAGAAGGAAAAACCGATTTTGGCGCTTATGAGGTAAAAATCCAGGCTGATGTTGAAGTTTCGGCTCTGGTGGAAGATTTGAACCGTTTTCAAAAAATTTTTGGATGGCAAAAAAACCCGCGCATAAGCATTGTCATAGAACCGGACATTGAAAAAAAATACTTTCCCGCCGCTAAAAAAACAGCCAACCTCCTCACAAAAAAATTAAAGAAAAACGGCTTCAATGTATTCAAATACTCAAAAAACAATGACATCCAAATGGGATTACTGATTGAACTAAGCCTCGAGTTCTCCACAAAGCAGAGCAATTATAAAGACATAAAAATAACTATTAATGAAATCAGTCTTGATGCTGATATCTACCGGCCCGGTGATGGCGAAATACTGGCCGCGGCCGGCGCTGTTAAATCTTTGCCGGGAGAAAACAGCCTTCAGGTACTTGACAGGGGAGCAAAGTCTTGTGTTGATGCAATCTGGAGTGAGCTGCGAAAAAAACTGACCAGGGTTTGGGAAAAGGAATTATACAGCGAAAGGAATATTTATCTGATCGTCGAAAATGTTTCGTCTCATGCCAGGGCTCAGGAAATAGCCCTTGTTTTTAAATCCGATGTCAGTGGTATTATCGACGCGAGATTAATCAGTTTTCGCAAAAGCATGGCCGAATACAATCTAAAATACCGGGGCTGGCCTGAGCAGTTACTAAACGAAATCGAAATGTCATATTTTAAAAACAGACACTTCAAAACAGCTCTTGAAAACATAACCGGAAATAAAATAGTCATCAAAGTAGTCGAGTAGTCAAACATTTTTCAACTCGACCAATTTTAAAAAAAAAGGGGGGCGGAACATGAACAAAAGGGCAATCTATTATACTGGACTTATCTTTTTGTCAGTGACTTTTCTTTTTGCCTGCGCTATGGGCAAAAAACATTACGATACTGGAATGCAGTTGAGCTCTGCCGGTAAATACAAGGAAGCTATCGCCTATCTGGAACAGGCCCTTGCAAAGGAACCCGGCAATAAAACATACCAAGAGGCTCTTGCTGATATAAAGGAGACTCAGGTCAACAAATTTGTAAACCAGGGCATACAGGCGGTTAATTCTTCCCCGCTTACTATGGAGGCAGTTAACAGGGCAGAGAATAGCCTTGCAAAGGCCCGTGAGATTGATCCGTATCATACCGCTGTAAAGAACCTGGCAGACAGGCTTGAAAAACAGAAAAATTCATTTATCTCCGAAGTAAAGAATCTTTATTCCCAGGCAAAAGATTGTATTGCCGCTGAGGAATGGCTCAAAGCATATTTTAACTTGCAGCAAATTCAAAGCCTATTTCCTAACTACGAAGATTCATTCCAGCTTTTAACAAAATCTGCAGACAAAGGATCTCAGGCATTTTACAAACATGCCATATCTCTGTTTGACAATGAAGACTTCGGTGGCGCTGCAGAATATCTTCGAAAGGCTCTTTCTTTAAAAGAAAATCACAAACCTTCGAGAGAGCTTTTAAATCTTGTCCTGGAGCGTGACAATAAAGACTATTTTATTGAGCAGGGCAAAAAAGCGGTTTTCGCCCAAGAATGGAGCCGGGCAGTCAAAGACTATGAGCAGGCCCTTAAATATGATCCTGAAAACATGGATTTAAAAAACCTTCTCGCTCAGGTACGCACAAAAGCCGGACTATTTTACATTGGCAAAGCCAGGACCAGAATTAACGAAAGATGGCTGCTTAAAGCCTTTGAAAACTATGATCTCGCTGTTCAATATATCAGGGGGGGAGATGATTTTCAGCTCAACAGCCTTTGCAAAGAGCTTTGTTCCATGGCTGCAATCACGGCAGAGCATTTCGAGGAGCAGGGTCGGTTTGGTGCGGCATGGTTCTGGTATGAGAAAATTAAAAGCATCGATTCGAGATATCCGAAGATTTTTTTTCTTACCCAGGTTGCGGAAGATAAAATCAGAGAAAGGATTCGGAAGTCCATTGCCGTGTTTGACTTCAGCAGTCCTTCAGGCAACAGGGATGCCGGTGTTATAGTCGCCAATAACCTGATTACTTTTTTGTTCAACAGCGCCAGCGGTGATATCAAGATTCTGGAAAGAGAAAACTTAAAATCCATTCTCGAAGAAATGAAATTGGGACAGATCGGCGTGGTTTCAGGAAATACCGCCAAGCAGATGGGCCGCGTTTATGGAATAGATGTGGCTATAATGGGCAGTGTTCTTTTATACAAAGTAGATTCAACCACCTCTGATGGTATAAAATCCGTTCGTTATAAAATCGGAACCAAGATTGAAGACAACATAGAGTATCTAAACTGGAAAGCCAAACATCCAAAGCCTAAACAAGCCGAGATAGAACAAGCCCCGCCGGCCAAGATTACTATCCCTGAATTCACTGAAAAAGATTACAAGGTTTCCGCTCACAAAAAGGTCGGCTTTGTTCAGCTCTCTTTTCGCATTGTAGATGTGGCTACCGGAGAAAACGTTCAGGTCAAAACCATTGAAAGTAAAAAGACGGTTGAGGATGAAACAAGCGCCGGGCTTCCGGAGGCAAACGTCAGATTCGATCCTCTGGAGATTCAGACAGATACTGAGTTGCTCCAGAAAATGACCGACGAAGTTGTGGCCGAGCTTGGCCGGGAGGTGCTAAGGCCTCTCAGCAATCTGGAGAAAACATATTTTCAATCAGGTGAAAACTTCCTGCGACGCCGGGACAGACTACAAGCCGCGGAAAGTTTCGTTGATGCTGTCTTTGACGAAAAACTGAAAAGTATGCAGGCGTCTCCTATGACTCAAAAGGCCATGCTGAATCTCAAAGAGATTTTCCGTAATTATAAGGTCAAACAGGTCGAATAGGAGGCTATTCCATGTTTCGCTCAAGGAGCGTTTTCACTCTAATTGCAGCTCTTTTTCTTCTACTCGGCAACACAACCCTTTTGCGAGCCCAAAATAGCGTCCTTGCTATCTTCAATTTCAGGCCCACCAACATTGAAGCCATGGGTTGTAATGCAGAAATTTTATATGCTCTTATCTCAGCCCTGGAAAAAGGAAAGGCAGTCAACCTCATGTCCAGGCGGAAAATGGAGGAAATCCTTTTTCATGCCGGCCTGGTTCAGGGAGATAATCCTGAGATGATCCTGAAAGCCGGCAAGGCGCTGAGCATCAGTTTCATCCTTTTCGGACAGGTCACAAAAAAAGACGGAAAGATTCAGGCAAAGCTCAAACTCATGGATATTCAAAACAAAAGAGTAATTAAAACCTGGTCTCCCATTTTTTCAGGACGAAAAACCATATCGACTCAGATCCCGCCACTTGCAGGGGAAATAACCAGAGACATCCTTAACAAAGAACAATTCAAGCCTGCTGCTTCTACCCAACCCGCAATTGACATTGAAAACCTTAAAGCCAGGAGTCATGGAAAGAAAGTTGTCCTGAGGTGGAAGTTTGACAATTCCCTTCCCATTGTCGGCTTCCATATTTATCGCTCGGAAAATCAAAAAGGACCTTATCGGTTTCTTGGCAGAACAAACAACAACATCTTCAATGATACCAAAATAAAGAAGGGTAAATCCTACTATTACCATGTTGGAATTATACTCAGCTCCGGGCAGGAGATTAAAACCAAACATACGGCGCAATTAAAACATGTTAGAGAAAAAAAGCCGCATCCTCCTCTTATTCTGGGCGGTAATGGGCATATTAAGCGGGTGGAGATCAAATTCGTTCCATCGCTTTTAAATGAGCAGGAAAAATTCAAGATAACTAAATACAAAATCTACCGCCAAAAAATCCCGGACGACAACTGGGAAGAGATACTTACCGTTGATGCCAGGACAAAGCCTCAAGGCAAACTGGCATTTATAATTGAAGATGATAAAGATATTAAAGATGGCGAAACTTATGCCTATGCGATTTCAAGCATAGACAAGAAAAAGCGGGAAAGCCGTTTGTCTGATGCAGTATCGTTAAAGATAATTAATTGTCCTGTTTTAACTGTTGCAAAGGATAATCTGCTAAGAAAAATAGACTTTGCCTGGAAACCTCTGGAGAACGTTGAAGGATATTATCTTTATAGAAAGATAAACAGTAAAAAGTGGAAAAGAGTAGGCAAGATTAGGAATGGTTTAACATCCAGGTTTACAGACGACAAAGGCCTGAAAGACGGAGAGCGCTATCAGCACTACCTGACAGCTTACGATGCAAAAGGGGAAACCTGCCCTTCAAATGAGGTAGAGCCTGAAACCAAAGACCTGCCGCCGTGTCCCGAAAATCTTATGGCCCAAAGCGATCTGGTTAAATCAGTGAAAATCTCATGGACATCTGCTTGCGATACTGATGTAGGCGGTTACACTGTATACCGGGGAACTAACAGAAAAGAACTGGTAAGAATAGCCAGAATCAAAGGTTACAAATCAAATTCTCTTTTGGATAAAGGCGCGGTCTTTACGCTACTGGAAGATGGCGCGGATTACTATTACGCAATCGCCAGTTTCAACCTCTTTGACGCGGAAGGAAAGCTTTCACGAGCTGCCCACGCAAGGACAAAGCCAAGACCCGGCAGCGCCAAAGGCCTCGTAGCGACGGCCGGACATGATCATATCCTTGTAAAATGGAACAAAAATCCTGAATCTGATATTAAAACCTACATTCTTTACCGAAAACAAAATAAAAAATCATGGTCAAGAATCGAAAAGTTGGATTTTGATCAAACCAGCTACATGGACTATGACTTAAAGCCCAAGAAGAACTATTCTTACAGGATAATTGTTGAGGATAAAGACAACCTGAAAAGCGATCCAGTGGAAAGCGATCCTGTTCTAAGCCCGATAATTAAGACCGAGAAGTAGGGAGTAGTCGAGTGGGTAATTGGTCGAGTGGTTGAGTGTTGATGTCTGAACTATTACGAAAAAAAAGGAGGGTCAATGAAAAAGTATATCTATTCTATCTTTGCTGTCGTCATTTTACTGGCATTGTCTGCCGGGCCTTTGTACAGTGAGGAAAAAGACAATAATAATGCAAGGTTCAAACTCTTTAATGCCGAATACAATTCAGCCTTGATTCAAACAAGCAAAACAACAGTTTTCGCCGAAAAGAAATTGCTTAAGATAGATACAATGACCGGCAAAACATGGATGCTTATAGATGTCTTTAAAGAAGGTAAAGATATAATGTACTGGAAAGAGATTAAGAATACTCCGGATAAATAGCTGGGCAGGCAAATCTAAGGCAGTCAATATTATGAAAAAAAAAGGTCGCATAATAAAAAGATCTTTGTTGCTGATAATTATCTTTGCAAGCCTTTATCTTACCGGATGCGTAGCTGTCGGCAAAAAAACTGCAATTATTTCCGATATTAAAATAGCCTTCAAGGGAACTTATAAGGTTGATCCATACATGGAAAAGCATATGCCGCGGACTGTTGCGGTTCTTCCCTTTGTTGATGAATCAAAAAGCCAAAAGGGAACTGAAATTGTGCGCAGAGGTTTTTATAACCATTTCAGCTCCCTGCCATATAAAGACATGGAACTGTTCCGTGTCGATCACCTGCTTAGAAAAGCAGGGCTTGACGATCCTGTTGACGTGTACAAAACACAGCCTGAAAAACTTAAGGAAATCCTGAACGTAGATGCGGTTATTTTTGGAACCATCTCAAATTTTGACAAGCTCTTTGCCGGCATATATTCGCAGGTTTCAGTGGGAGCTGACATAAAGATGTACGACACCGAGGGGCATTTTCTGTGGTCAGGCAAGCATGTAGCGCGCATACACGAGGGCGGCATTTCTGCCAGTCCTGTCGGCATTGTTGCTTCAATTATTGCTGCCGGCATGAATATAAGAGATATACAATTGCTTAGAGCATGCGACGATCTTTTCAGAGATATGGTCAAAACAATCCCGGCTGTAAAATATGCCGAAGCGCTCCGAAAGCCGCGCATTGAGATGCTGGCACAGGATTCAAAGGGAGAACCAAAGAAAGCCAGTGATATAATCAGGGTGGCATTAAAAGGTGATCCAGGAATGCAGGCCTGGTTTGATATGGGCGGTTTCAAAAAAGGTATTGACATGGAGGATGTTGAACCCGGGGGATATGCAGGATCTTACAGGGTAGCGCCTGGAGACAATATAAAGGATGCTGTTGTTACAGGGTATTTATCCGATGATGCCGGTAATACAACAAGCAGGGTTGATGCAATCTGGACTGTAACCCTTGATACAACTCCGCCAAATGCCCCAAAAAATGTGATTGCCGCAGGTCGTGATAATAGAGTTTTGTTAAGCTGGGATAAAAATGCAGAGGATGATCTTTCAGGGTATATAGTTTACAAAAGCGATACCCCGCTTAGCGGTTTTAAGAAGATAGGACAAACCGAGTTTGCCGGGTTTGAAGATAAAAATGCAATAAATTTAAAAACCTGTTATTATAAAATTGCAGCCATTGATCTGGCTGGGAATGAAAGCAACAATAAGGGGGCTGTTACTGGAACGGCAGTGCCCCCGGGGCCCACTTATGTAAAAGGTAAATTAGACAAGAATACAATATGGTATGCTGGAGCAAGCCCATATATTATTGAAGATACGGTAATTGTTTCGGAAAGATGCTCTCTTTTAATCGAGTCGGGCACAATAATTAAATCCAGCGGAGCCGGCCTGGTTATTAGAGGCGGAATAATTGCAAGCGGCAGCAAAACTCAGGTAATTACCTTTTTATCGGTCAATGAAAATGTCGGGGAAAGTGTTTGGGAGGGAATTACATTTGACAGTGTTAAAGGTGATAAAAATCTGCTTGCATTCTGCCGGATTAAAGATGCAGCCACAGGGGTTGAAATCAGGTCATCATCGCCGGAAATCAGAAACTGCGAATTTGTGAAAAATAATACTGGCATTAAAATAATCGGAGGCTTTTCAAATCCACAAATAGAAAAATGCATAATTCACGACAACAGATCTACGGGAATTCAGATTATAGATGGAGCAAGAGTTTCCATCACAAACAACCGCGTAAAAAACAATAATACAGGGCTTTTGATTCAGGATGCAGGATCGGTTTCAGTAAAAGGGAATTTAATAATTAATAATAAATGCTGTGGTATTATTGTTAAAAATAGCCAGGCATCGATTTCAGAAAATAATATTTATGATAATGTCCCGTCCGATATGAATGGGGCATTCCATGGCAAAGCCGCTGATGCCGATGATAACTGGTGGGGTAAAGCTGACTGGCATGACCTTCTGTCCAATACAACCGGGCGGATAAACATCAAAACAATTCTCAATAGTCCCTATCCTGATGGAAAATCGATCTCTATTCCGGTTATAACGGAAAATCTTGGCGGACAGATTGATACGGATTCAATCCTTGCATTTTCTGACAGTCCTTACAGGGTAACAAATGACCTGATAATAGATAACTCTGCGACACTTTATATTCAGCCCGGGGTTATGCTTTTGGTTGACAAGCAGCTTTCGATTATAACAAAAAACGGCGGTATCTCTGCCAGGGGAACAAAAGATAACCCGATTATATTTACATCTTCCGGCTCTTCCCCTTCACCCGGAGACTATAGAAATGCTGTATGTTTTTCAGAACCAACCAAAGTCAGCAGTTTTTTCAGATACTGCAAATTTGAATATGCAACAACAGCTATAGATGTCCGGTATGGAATGCCTGAAATTGCATACTGCCATATTGTAAATAATTCTCAAAGCGGCATCCGGTGTGGAAACGATGCCGGGCCGAGGATATTGTATAATACGATTGCAAAAAACCTGGGGACTGGCGGAATAGAATGCAGAGGAATGGCTAATCCTAAAATAAACTACAACAACATTGTAGAAAATGTTATTGCGATTCAAGCCTTATCAACCATTTATATTGATGCCCGTCATAATTTTTGGGGCAAGGCGCCACCCGACGATACAATAATATGGGGTAAAAATATAAATATAAAACCCTGGCTTGAAGCGCCTGATAAGGATGCATTTTTTTTGAAAAAACATTGACAGGATAACAGGATAAACAAGATTTTGCCTGCCTGTGTGTGACACGCAGACAGGTTTCAAGTGAACAAACTTGGGTTAAGTCTCACTCTAATTAGCCAGTAAATCAAAAAAATCATATCCTAAAAAAATGCAATATAGAGTATTGACTGGGAAAATCATTGGTTGTGCATACAGAGTTTACAACCGAATGGGTTAAGGCTTTTAGGTTTAATTATTAATTTCGGTAAACGGAAAGCCCGCCCGCCTCGCCTGAGCTCGCGATGGCGGACAGGTTGAAATCAAATGCAAAGTAAGGGATTTTAATGAGGATTTACAGGATGAGTTTTGATGTTTTAATCCTGAACATCCTGTTAACCCTGTCAAAAAAGTCTTTTTGAAAGACCTAAATTGTTACGATGAATAGAAGACATTTTATAAAGCTTTTAAGCCAAAGCGCCTTTGTTTCATACGGCTTGCTGACGTGCCCGGTTTTGGGGTGGTCTAAGAGCGCATTTGATTTGGCGCTTGAAGGCCAAAATCTAATTCAGCAGAAGAATTTCTCCAAAGCTGTTGATGTCCTTAAAAAGGCGGTAAGCATAGATCCGGAAAGTGACTGGGCCTGTGGTCTTCTTGGGCGCGCGCATCTTGGACTTGGACAAAAAGCGGAGGCTGTTGCCGGGTTCAGAGAGGCGGTGCGCCTGAATCCGGCAGATATATATTCCAGAATGATGATAGAAATTATTACCCAGAATCCGATACCAAAACTGGAAAAAAAGAAAAAGCCTCTTACTCCTCTTGAAAAGAAAGCGCTGAATGAAGAGCAGGACATACTTAAAAAACTGCGTGCTGAAAAAGGGCTGGGTTACAAAGTAAAACGGGTTGTTATTGATGCGGGTCACGGTGGATTCGACCCAGGCGCTGTCGGAAAAAGCGGGCTGAAAGAAAAAGAGGTAACACTGGATCTTGCGATAAAGTTGCATGAAAGACTAACAAGGGAGGGGAAAATCAAATCCTTTCTGACAAGGACAGCCGACTATTATATTCCGCTTAGCGCCCGCACAGTTACCGCAAATCAATTCCAGGCAGATCTGTTTATCAGCATGCATATCAATGCAAATAAAAACAGACAGCCAAGCGGGTCGGAAACATATTTTTGTTCGGAAAAGGCTTCAAGCGCAGAAGCTGCAAAGGTGGCAGCCCTGGAAAATTCGGTGCTTAAGTATGATGAGCCTTACAAGAAAAAACAGGGCTATATAGATATTGAAGAGATTTTGTTTAAGTTTGAACAGAAGCTTAACTGGAGTGAAAGCGGAGAGTTTGCAAAGACTTTTCAGGAGCGTTTCAAAAAAAGGCTGCCGCTCAGAAGCAGGGGGGTTCATTCAGCTAATTTCTATGTTCTGCGTCGTGCTAAAATGCCTGCAATACTTCTCGAAACAGGCTTTATATCCAATGCTGACGATGAAGCAAAGTTAAAGCAGCCTGCTTTCAGAGAAAAGATTGTGGATGCAGTTGCAAGGGGGCTGGCGTGAAAAGCAGGGTTCAGGGTTCAGGGTTCAGGGTTCAGGGTTCAGGTTGTAAGGGCTGGCCATCGTGCCTGCCCAAATCAGGGATCAGGGGGAAATATGTCATCTTTGCCATGCTGCTGTTTTTTTGTTGTGGTGGTGTCGTTACAGCGGCAGATGTAAATGAACTCATCTTCCAGGGAGCTGATTATCATTACAAGGGGAATCTGGACAAGGCTATAAGCAGGTTTGAACAGGCAATAAAACTTGAATCTGAAAATGAATATGCGCATAACCAGCTTGGCATCCTGTATGGGAAAAAAGGCAAGTTTGACAAAGCTTTCAGAGAATTTTTAACTGTTTCAAATATAGACAGGCAAAATACTTTTGCTCTTTTGTGGATAGGCATTCTTCACCTGCGTAAAGGGGAAATGAACCAGGCGTTTGAGAGGTTTAATAAAATAATTCAAATTGATCAAAACAATGCAGATGGCTACTATTTTCTTGGAACTATCTACAATTTCAGGCGCAATCCGGTTATGGCTATCGAATATCTGAAAAAGGCGAAAAATGCCGATTCCGGTGAGGCAGACACCCATTTCCGGCTGGCAAAAGCCTTTCATAATGTGGATATGATTGCAAATGCATTGCTTGAATACAACAGGGCGCTTGAAATCAAGCCTTCATATACAAAAGCGCTTAATGAAATCGGGTGGATTTACTATAATACAGGGAAAAAAGAGGCCGCCATAAAGCAATGGAAAAAAACCCTGAAGATAAACAGCAATGACAGGGATGCTGTTCTTAACCTTGCAAAGGTTTATAACGATCTTGCGTGGGATGCTTTTATATCAGAAAAAAGAAAGGACGCCTTAAAATACTGGCAAAAGACTCTTAACATAAATCCAGGCAATAAAGCAGCAAAGTATTATATGAAAAAGCATGACTAAGGGTAAAAAAAGTGTCGGGTGCAATACAAAAAAGCGACACCATTTAGATAATGCCGTTTAGCCATTGAACATACTGATTTAATGTCGAATATCGAACAGGGAATGTCGAATTATGAAGGAAGGAAAATCTATTCAAATTCCACTTTTGGGCATTATTTGTTCCAAAACAATCTAATAGAAACATCCGGACTTCGACATTCATAATTCTCTGTTCAACATTCGACATTCAAAAAAAATTGCCTAATTTAATATCTTATCACTTTTTTGTATTGGACCCAAAAGTGCCTAAAGTATATTAAAGTGCCTAAGGTGCCTAAAGTAAAGGTATTCTGTTTATTTTAAAACCAAAGGACTAAGGAGGTATTATGAAACAGAATTTCTCATTCCCATGCTCCAGCGTGGGAATGCATACCATATGGGTTCCCACGCTGGAGCATGGGAACCAGGCAAGATTGTTGATTTAAGATTCATTCCTTCAATCAACAATCAACAATCAACAATCCCATAAGGAGGTAAGTATGAAAAAGTATGCAATTTTAGCAATAGCGTTTGTTGGGCTGCTTGTTCTGCCCGGTTCTGTTTATTGTGCACAATGGCAGGATTTAGTTGAACAGATGGCAAATGGCAACATTAACTGGACAAAAGGGGTTGTTCAGGCAAAGGGGATCGGAGCTCCGCCTGAAAGATATTATGGCAAACCTCAAGCACGTCCCATGGCTTTAAGGGCTGCAAAGCTGGATGCTATGCGTAACCTTCTTGAAGCGACAAAAGGGGTGCGAATCAATTCAACTACAACGGTCAAAGACTATGTTGTTGAAAGCGATATCATTATGTCCCAGGTACAGGGAATGGTTAAAGGAGCTCAGGTAGTCCACCAGGAATATATGTCGGACGGAACAGTTGAAATTACCATGCAAATGAGCCTGATGGGAGGTTTTGCTCAATTGATTCTTCCCAAAGAAATTAAGCAGGTTGAATCGATCAGGCCCATACCGCCTGTTCATAAAGAGCCATTGCCCCCTATTGTTAAGAAACCCTCAGCTCCAGCGCCAAAACCTGTATCAGAGGTTTTCACCGGCATGGTAATCGATGCAAGGGGCATTAATGCAAGGCCTGCGATGGCGCCGAAAATTATTAACGAAAACGGCGAGGAAGTTTATGGGTCAGCATATGTAAGCCGTGAGTTTGCAGTGCAACAGGGAATGAGCGGATATGCAAAGGATCTTACAGCCGCTCAAAGCAATCCCAGGGTTACAAACAGCCCGTTGACCGTTAAAGGGCTCAGAACTGAGGGGCACGGCCGTTCCGATATAGTTATAAGCAATGCAGATGCTTCCAGACTTCGAAGCGCTTCAGAGCATCTTTCATTCCTGAAAAAATGCCGTGTAATGATCGTTGTTGATTAGCGCCCTTCTGGCGAGCTGATAGCTGATAGCTGGTAAGCTCAACAGCTTAATAGCTCAACAGCTCAACAGCTTAATTATTTTACAAAGGAGGAATCATGTTTATTAGAAAAATATTTTTTGTTTGGGCAACCATCAGCATGCTTTTTCTCTACGCATGCGGCCCAAAAGCAATGGCGCCAAAAGCAGAATTAGATACCCCTGGGCACCATGTTACTAACGGGAATAAGCTGCTTGAGGCCGGAAAAATAGATGTTGCTTATCGTGAATTCAACAGGGCAAAAGAATTAGCCCCAAAGTTTTCACCTGCTTATGTAGGCCTCGGCCTTGTTGATGGATTTAACAATAATTTTAAAAACAGCTTTAATAACATGAAAGAAGCAAGGAAATATGCCCGTGGAGATGAGCAAAAAATAGCGGTTAATGTGGGATTTATGCGGCTATATATTATGGGCAAAGAAAGTGTGGACAAAAACTGGCTCAAGCTGACTGAAGAGGAGTTTGATAAAGCTATATTGATTGCCAAAGATGTTGCCGAACCATATTTCTACATGGGTCTGGCCTATAAAATGTCTTGTAAGTTCCGTCAGGCCGCGGACCGGTTTTCCAGAGTACTTGAATTAGACAATGGATATATTGCAGAGGCTGATAAGCAATATGCTCTTGTTCAGAAAATCGAAAGAGCGATGCCGGGTTCCAAAATCGGCAAAAAGATCGCTCTTGTCGAAAAGATTACCCGCGCAGATGTTGCCGCCCTTTTTATCGAGGAGCTTAAAATTGATGAGATTTTTAAAAAAAGGGTTCCAAAAAAATTCGACACCGTGTTTAAAAGCCCGGAAAAGCAATTTGAAACCGGAACATATGTAAAGATTTTACCTGCAACCGATATCGATGATCATGTGCTGAAGGCGGATATTGATGCTGTAATCGAAATAGGAATCAAGGGGCTTCAGCCTTTTCCGGACCACACCTATAAGCCGTATCAGACTATAACCCGCGCAGAATTTGCAATGATGATAGAAGATATTCTTATAAAGCTCACCGGTATTGATGATCTGGCCACCAGGTTTATCGGCAGTGTTTCCCCTTTTCCGGATTTGAGAAATGATCTTCCGTATTTCAATGCTGTTATGATTTGCACTACCCGTGGCGTCATGGTGGCTAAAAATCTTTCAACAGGTGAGTTCAACCCGAAAGGTCCAGTTTCAGGAGCAGACGCGCTTTTAAGTATTCGCATGCTTAAATCACAACTTTAGTGAGGATTAAGGATTAAATAAGGGATAAAGGATTAAGCAGGGTTTGTTCGCAGAGGAATTATTAGTCCATTCAGCATTGATGGTTGCGTAAAAAGTCGTCATTCCTGTGAAAACCGGAGTCCATAGTAGCTCTACAACTACTATGGAAATACTGGGTTCCGGCTTTCGCCGGAATGACAAAAAAGTGTGTTTTCGACTTTTTACAAGATCATCAGCATTAGTCTGTCTTATTCATAACCCCATCTAATCCTTACCCCTTAATCCTTAATCCCTAATCCCTGATGAACTCGGAGTATATTATTATGAAGCTTATTAATAGGGCAATACCTTTACTTTTTCTTTTTGTTTTTTTGTTTCCTTTTACCGCGCAGGCTGAAAATAAGGCGATTGAAATTGAAATAAAAGGTGATACGGCAGAGGTTACCCTGATAAAAGGAACGATTGATCTTGTTAAAAAAGGCGCTGTAAAAGCTCAGATTCTGTCAATCGGTGATCTGGTTGCCCATGGCGATAAAATCAGCACAAAAAAAGGCTCCAGAATAGAGCTTAAGCTGCCTGATAACAGCCTGATACGTTTTGATGAACTTACAACCTTTGAGATTGTATCTGTTGAGTTTGATAAAAAGACAAAGCAAAGAAATATAAATGTAAGTATGGTTCTGGGAAAAACATGGGCAAATGTATCAAAGATTTTCGGGCAGAGAGGACGTTTTGCAGTTTCGTCAAAAACAGCCGTTGCCGGTGTGCGCGGCACTATTTACAGGGTAAATGTTGAGGAAGACAACTCTGTGCTGGTTAAAGTTTACTGGGGCGAGGTCGGAGTAAGCAGCGCCCCAAAGCCGGATACTGCTTCGCAACCTCAGCAAATCATGAAACCCACTAAAGTTCTGGGACCGCAACCGATTGCAGGCCCACATCCTGTATCAATGGAAGAATGGACGTATATCGTAAAGTCCATGCAGCAGATCATTATCCGGCCTGACGGCACACCCACAAAACCAATGCCGTTTCTTGCCTCCGAAGATTTAAACGACTGGGTGCGCTGGAATCAAGAGCGGGACAAGAAAAATTAAACCACGAATACACGAAGATTGATAGTTTTGTAAAACGTCCAATATACCCCTTAACCACGCCAGGGGCGTGGCAAAAGCTGGAATCCAGCTTCAATTTTATCATTTCGAGGAGCGCCAGCGACGAAAAATCTTAACAATTGAAGCATGTTAAGATTTCTCCCGGAGCCTGCCCTGAGCGTAAATACTAAGATTCCTCACTTCGCTCGGAATGACAGAAGCGAAGGGGTCGAAATGACAGATAACGATGGTTTTGCAAAGGTCTCAGTAATGTGCAAAAAATAAAAGGCGATTTATAGAGGCGTTTAATGAGATCCAAAAACCTCTATAAAACGATAAAAAGTGTTGTGTAGAGGAAAATAATGTGACATATATTACTCTATAAAACTTCAAAAATCATTTTGTAGAGGAGAGACCTTTGAAAAATGTTCAATTTTGCCTGCCCAGTTAAATCTGTTTTTATATTTAACCGGGGTTCGAGTACAAGGAAGGCAAAAATTTCAACCACCAGAAATTTACAAACTCATTATCTGATCAACCTGAGGCAGCGGACAATTAAATTTAAGAACGGCTGAAACTCGCACATAAGTGAGCGTAAAGAAATAACTTAGAGCAATCCTTTTATAAAAAGCTTG
>JAYENE010000164.1:0-4032 GCA_034721935.1 Thermodesulfobacteriota bacterium | reverse complement strand
ATCCCTCGACAGATAATATGATGTAATGCTCCGGGCGCGTCAATTCTTGCTTTTCTTGGCATAATTAATCCTATACCACACTTTAATATGCCATGCAACGCATATTTTCATGGGCGTCCCGCTGCTTGCACAAGAGTCTTAGCAGGATCGGGATTATATGTTGTTCTGGTTTGGTAAGAATAAGGAGAATGCCAAGATCGTAGATAATATCCGTTCCTATCCACTGTATTGCGTGACAGGATTGAGGGATGGCTTCAGGGACATTAGTTTATAAGTTGACAGCATAGAACGGAAAAGGATATTTATAGATGGTGTTGATGGGGATAATTTGAGTTGCTTGTAGATGAATAGAAACTGAGGAGGAGCATCATTAAGGGTTGCCGATTCTTTGAGATCCATAGCAGCGGTGAGTCTTACGGGTTATATTGATGAGGATAAAATGAAACATTATAAATTGCTTGACAATAAACGGCCATGTGGCTATTTATAATAAACAATGTGGCCGTTTAATTAACTTGATAGTATAGGAATTTCCATTTTATGGTCAATTTTATCAATAGGTTGGAGGCTATCAGCACAATGTAGGGGCGAATCTTGTATTCGCCCTAATCAGGGCGATCACAAGGATCGCCCCTACGAAACAACAATACAATTACAGCCTAAAAGCTCGCCCGATAGGGCGCTAATTTAAGCGTAAGAGATTAAAATGTATGGTCAATCAATAGGCATTCAAATCGAAAATGTAAAAGGCCTGATTTTGCTTCTTAAGCAGGGACTGCCGGTTTCGACTTTCAGCCGGTTGAGTACGATACTGGGCGTGCCTGAAAAGAGTCTGGCAACCACTGTGAATATTCCTCAACGGACTTTGACCCGCAGAAAAAAAGAGGGTCGTCTGAAAACAGATGAATCAGAACGTGTGTTGCGCCTTGCCGGCCTGTACGAAAGAGCAATTGAAGTATATGGCGACGAGGATTTGGCACGTCAATGGTTTCATTTACCGGTAAAAGGTCTCGGTGGCAAAACCCCTCTTGAGTTTGCCGATACAGAGCCGGGGGCTAGAGAAGTTGAGGATATGCTTGGGCGGATTGAAGACGGAGTAGTTTATTAATATTAATGGCCTGGCGATTGGTACACAAACGCAAAGTCGATGAAGCTTTTACCGGCACAGGTTCAAGGCGCTACGGCGGGCGGTGGAATTATAAGGGTATAGGGGTGGTTTACATATTCGACTCCCTGGCTCTGGCCGTCCTTGAAATCATCGTTCATGCAACTTCTTATCAGGCTTTAAGGTATTACGTAAGCATCAAGGTAATTTTTCCTAAGGCCCTGGTTGTCGATGTAAACGATATCGCCAGGCTGCCGAAAGATTGGCAGGCAGATCCCCCGCCAATAAAGCTAAAAAAAACAGGTAAAATATGGTATTTTGATCAAATCTCAGCGGTTTTAAAAGTACCAAGCACCATTATTCCAACTGAATGTAACTATGTCCTCAACCCTGGACACCCAGACTTTAAAAAGGTAGCTGTCAAACAGGCTATGCCGTTTATACCTCGGAAGGTTATAAATTGCGTTTTTTTCGGTGAGCAATGAGCATCAAGAGCAAGGCGCGAAGGTGCGGGATAGCAGGCTATTGCAAGCCTGAGCAACGCAGCTATTGATGTTCATGGCCAGCGAAAAATCGCAAGTTGTGGCCTTTCGAGGTATAAATTCGATCAAAGGTTTAATCGCTCAACTTAGGTTTAAAAAGGTACTTGGACGAGTTGCAGAATTGCTGGAATTAAAAAAGTTCTCTCGTTCCCACGCAGGAGCATGGGAACCAGGCATGTGTGCTCTGTGATCTCAGTGGTAATTTTTGGTGGTAATTAATCGAATGACAAATAACCGGAAATTAAATATTGTTGTTGAAGAGGTAAAAAACTATCTTCGTTTTCTGTCTGAAACAGGATGCACCGGTTTTGACTGTGAAAAGAAAAATCTTGAGGCTATTGAATCTTGGGGGAAAGACCGGGCATTTATACCGGAAACCCTGGAGCAAATACGCGCTGATATTGGCGACTGTCACCGCTGCAAACTATCAAACAGCCGTAAAAATATTGTCTTTGGAGCGGGGAGCCCCTCAGCAAGGCTTGTATTTGTAGGCGAAGGGCCGGGCTTTGAGGAGGATAAAACCGGCAAGCCGTTTGTTGGGGCGGCAGGCAAGCTTCTTACTAAAATAATTCAGGCCATTAAACTTACACGTGAGCAGGTTTATATCTGTAATATCATAAAATGTCGTCCCCCGGGGAACAGAAATCCTGAACCTGATGAAATAAAAAGATGTTTTCCTTTTTTAAAGCGCCAGATTGCGGTAATAAAGCCGGACTTTATATGTACTCTTGGAACTTTTGCATCACAGACACTTCTTGAAACAAAAAAACCTATTTCAAGGTTAAGGGGACGTTTTTATGATTTTATGGGGATAAAGCTTATACCTACATATCATCCCGCATATCTTCTTCGCAACCCGGATAAAAAAAGGGATGTCTGGGAGGATATGAAAAAGCTGATGAATGAAATGGGGGAATAAAAAACTTTTAATATGAAATACAAATTTTTCATAATCACCCTGTTGGCATTATTGCTGTGTTCTTCTGTAAATAGTTTTTCAGGGGAAAATGAAATCTATATTATCAAGGCATCAGGCGCAATAAGCCCTGCTATATCTGACTTTTTAAAACAGGGGATTAAAAAGGCGTCAGATAATAATGTTTCCTGCATTATCATTGAGCTTGATACCCCGGGAGGTCTGGCTGAATCTATGCGTGATATTGTAATGGCCATACTTGCAAGCAGGGTCCCTGTTGTGGTCTATGTTTCTCCCGGCGGAGCAAGGGCTGCTTCAGCAGGGGTTATGATTACCATGGCCGCAGATATTGCCGCAATGGCTCCGGGAACAAATATCGGCGCTGCGCACCCGGTAGGAGCAGGAGGAAAAAAGATAGACAAAACCATGTCTGAAAAAGTGGTTAACGATATGGTGGCTCATGCCAGGAGTGTTGCAAACAAACGGGGGCGGAATGCAGAGTGGGTTGAAAAGGCCATTCGTGAAAGTGTTTCTATAACGGAAACCGAGGCCCTGAAACAAAATGTCATCGATATAGTGGCAACAGATATGGATGATCTGATCAGCCAGATAAACGGCCGTGAAATTCAGGACAAGGGGGTAATTAACCTTGACAATCTCACAAGGACGATACTGGAAGAAAATATAAGAACAAAGATCTTAAAAATAATAAGCGATCCTAATATTGCATATATTCTTATGATGATAGGCATGGCCGGGATATATTTTGAACTATCGCATCCTGGCGCTATTTTCCCCGGAGTGGTCGGAGCCATTGCAATTGTATTGGCATTTTTTGCCTTTCAGACACTTCCCGTCAACTATGCAGGCATACTCCTTATTATACTTGGGCTGATATTTTTTATTATGGAGATGATGATTGCAAGCTATGGCCTTCTCAGCATAGCAGGGATAACCTCACTTTTTTTAGGCTCCCTGATGTTGTTTGAGAACGCAAGTCCTGAACTAAGGATAGCGTGGCAGGTGTTTTTGCCGACAATTGTTGTAGTCTCAGCTTTTTTTGTCACACTTGCGAGCCTGGTTTTTAAGGCGCAGGTATCAAAACCGAGAACAGGCGCAAAAGGCCTTGTCGGTGAAATCGGAGTTGTAAAAGAGGATATCATGCCCGATGGCAAGGTCTTTGTGCACGGGGAACTCTGGAATGCGATTTCAAAAAACCGGATAAGCAAAGGGGCAAAAGTAAGGGTGATAAAGGTGGTAAATCTCATGCTTGATGTAGAACAGGTCAGTATTGGTCAACAGGATAATTAAAAATAACGTAACATTTTAGCTTTTTGAAAAAATTGTAACACTTTAGCTTTTTGAAAATAAATGCGCTTCAGGTATAATCAAATTTAAACCAGGAAAAACTCACGAATAAGAAATCGTAAAGAAAGAACTTGCCATAACTATAAAGAAATAGTGGTAAC
>JAYENE010000163.1:0-4038 GCA_034721935.1 Thermodesulfobacteriota bacterium | reverse complement strand
AAAAAACCAAAATATTATTGACTATCTTAATAAAAATGTCTACTCTTTTTTTGGGTGGCCTGTTTTGCTCAAAATTTATTTAACTTATTAATTCGAAAAACCCTTTCTTAAACACGCGGAATGTCCGTTATTTGATTACGCTTTGAGAATTTACGTATATTTTGATATAAAGTCTTATATAAATTTTCTAAGGTTTGAGCCTGAGAATCTTTTTTAATCATTATGCGTATCATTCAATATGAAAAGATACGTGGTTCTACAGAATAACTTGTTATCACTTCTCCGGCTTAGGAATGTATGGATGTCCAAAATGAAGCCGACTTCTTAGAGTAAAAGTTATATTTTTAAGAAAATTCCAATTGGGAATTTGACGCTGGAGCCAGTTTACTGCTGTTGAATATGAATTACAGAATGATAAAAATTTAATAACTGTTATATTTAGGAATTTAAGAAAGAGAGAGAAACCCCTGTGGAAGAACAGCTTTGGAGAAAATTGTATTGATTCCAGTTTCTATCCAGAACTTGTGAGAGCCATAAAACACAACTGAGAAATATATCAGAAGATGGTTTTTTACCAGTAATACTTGAATTGTACAACCAAATGATATATATTAAGATATATACCTTGTGGGAGGTGCGTACTATGGATACTGCAAAAATATTTGTGAATGGAAGAAGCCAGGCTGTCAGACTACCAAAAGAATATAGATTTGACGAAAGTGATGTATTTATAAAAAAAATTGATGATGTTGTAATGTTAATTCCAAGCAACAAAGTGTGGAAAACGTTTAGAAATTCTTTTAGTAAATTCAGTGATGATTTACTTCTTGAAAGGGATAATGAGCTACCACAAGAAAGAGACAATCTTTAACCTAAATTGAGCGATTTTTTACTCGATCTGCACCGATCTCTTGCGCATCAAGGATTCGCGAAAATCCTCAACATATCCACGGGTATGCCTGTGGTTTTCGCAAATCCTTATGCATCAAGATCTCGGCACATATCTTCGCAATAAATCGCTCAACTTAGGTTTAAATGAAATATTTGTTTGATACAAATATCTGTATTTATCTGATAAATAAGAAATTTGAATATCTGATAGATAGAGTAGAAAAATATGGAATCGAAAATATAGGAATTTCATCCATTACAATTGCAGAATTAGAATATGGAATTGCAAAAAGCAGCAGCCCACATAAAGAAGAAAATAGAGTAGCGTTACTGGAATTTTTACTGCCGTTTAAATTTATCGACGTTAATCAGAATGATGCATATGAGTATGGAAGGATCAGGCAAGATTTACAATCCCAGGGCAAAATCATTGGTAATATGGATATACTAATAGGATCACAAGCAGTTTCAAGAGAATTAATTTTAGTAACAAATAATGAGAAAGAATTTAATAGAATAGAAAATTTACAAATTGAAAACTGGATCAACTGAAAAGTAATATCTTTAAGTGAAGTTTTAGGGAAGTAGAACGAAAATAGATTGAAGGAATTGATACCAATTTTTTGGAACTGACTGCATGGTTTTGAGGTGTTAGAATTTGTAACTTTGAATTAGGTCCAGATTATACCAAGCGGTGCAGCAGCTCAAAAAGGCGTTACCTTCCCAAAGTTGAGAAATGTGAGATTTACTCATCGGAAGCATGCAAATTAGCAAAAAGTTTAAAAAGAAGAGAATCCCAATAGTTGAATTTGACTCTGGGGGTAGTTTACATCTGTAAACTTTGAATTTATGAAAGCTACAGGTCTGACAACTGTTTTAACCTCCGGTGGGAGCATAAAAATACAGTAAATTAATCCCAATGGTAGCAAAATAATAAAGTAAAAACCAGCACAGAACGGAATATCCAAAGATAATACTTGAATTATGAATGCATATACGCTATCATATAGTTTATGAGAGTTACTGTTGATACAAATATAATATTTCAAGCTTTATACAGCAGTACAGGCGCATCGCATCAAATTTTGAAGATGATAAGGACTGGAGAATTATCTCTTGCGATCTCAATTCCTGTGTATAAGGAATATCAGGATGTTTTAAAAAGAAAAAGATCAATGGATTTTATAGGAAAAACTGAAGATGAAATTGATATAGTATTGGAATTTATAGCATTAGTATCTGAACCATTTGTGATGAATTATTTATGGCGGCCAAATCTAAAAGATGAAAAAGATAATATATTTGCTGAGTTGGCATTTAATAGTGGAAGCAGATATTTAATTACAAAGAATATAAGGGATTTTACAATAGGAAATGAATTAATATTAGATTCATTTGAAATTATTACCCCAAGTGATTTTTTATACAGATGGAGGAAAAATCATGAAAAAGAATAGGAATGTAATGACAATACGGGTTCCTGAAGATCTAAAAGATAGGATTGAGAAATTTGCTTTACTTCAGGGAGTTTCAATCAATCAGTTCGCTTTATATACTTTTACAAAAGAACTTGCAGAATTAGAAACAAATAAATTTTTTAGAAATGAATTAAGAAGTAAAAAGAAAGATACACTAAAGAAAATTGATTTAGTAATGAGTTCAATTCCAGCAAGGAAAAATCCAGAATGGGATAAAATAATAGATTAGAAGGTAACAAACGCATGGAACGGAAAGCTTCTCATCGCTGCGCTCCTGCGAGGCTTCCGCTCATGCAAAGCGTTCTATGGTCTCTGGGTGCAGTTAATTACAGTTGCTAACGGAAACCGGCAATAAGTAGAAACTGTTTTATAATTAGGAAAGAACACCCATGGGTTGAATTTTACTCTGGAGTTTGTATTCATCCAGTGACTTTGAATTTATGGTAAATATAAGTCTGACATCTGTTTAAACCTCCGGTGGGAGCAGGAATTATAGAGTAATTAATCCCAATGGAAGTTTCAATATAGGGCAAGTAAGAAAATCTTACATACTGTTTATGTATCGAAAAGCCAAAGTATCTTTCACTATATTAAGAAACTTCAGTGGAAGAATAATTTTGTGGAATAGTAAGGATTTCAGTTTCTATCCAGGAACGGTGAGATTCTTAAACTACAATTGTTAAACATAGGAATTTAAGAAAGAGAAGACAACCCCAGTGGAAGAACAGCTCTGGGGAAGTTGTAAGGATTTCAGAATCATTTCAAGATCGGTGAGTTCACTAAAATACAACTGTGAAATTAGAAAAAGAAAGATTGAAAGAAGGATTTTAGAAAAAGTATTGGAAAATCTGGAAAGCTAAGAGTATGATTGAACCTAAATTGAGCGATTTTTTACTCGATCTGCACCGATCTCTTGCGCATCAAGGATTCGCGAAAATCCTCGACATATCCACGGGTATGCCTGTGGTTTTCGCAAACCCTTATGCATCAATATCTCGGCACATATCTTCGCAATAAATCGCTCAACTTAGGTTAAAGTGTAAGAAGAAAGAAACCTCTGGTAGTAGATTAATTCCGGGGTCTGGAGAAATCCCAATGGAAGCAAAATTTGTGGGAGAAGATTCTTGTGTGGAAATAAAAATCCTGCATGAAATTAAAATACTATCAGAAAGTTGAAATTGGAAAGAACATAGAACAAAAATTTGGAACTGACAAAAAGTGATTTTAAATTCATTTAGTTTCTTGTGAAAACGGATAGAAACAAGCAAGCGGTTTTGCAGCTCAAATTGGCGTTAGGAGGAGTAAATGAAAACTCCCTTATCGAAACCACCTTATATATATTTTGTAGTTTTTCTTGTTGTTGCCTTGGTGATGACCATATATGAGACTATCAAAGAAACCATATTTAAAGGAACTCTTACTCCATGGCAATCGCATACAATTACGATAATTGTAACCTCTTTTCTCGCAACATTTACAACAATAATTATACGATCATGGTCAGAGAACATACTTAAAAAAGAACAAATAATTGAATTGCAGCAACAGAAATTAACGATAATAAAGTTACTGCTGAATGCAGTACATCATATCGTTAACAATGTCTTGAATTACTTTCAATTAATTAAGCTTGAAGTAGAAGATGAAGGTACAGTTAAGAAAGAAACAT
>JAYENE010000162.1:2514-15828 GCA_034721935.1 Thermodesulfobacteriota bacterium | reverse complement strand
GTCGATTCTGGCGGGATAAACCCGCCCCTACGGCTGTAATTCCGAATATCGCCAGATGTTATTGAGAAGTTACAGGAATTGAAGGTATTTTATTGATTTTAATCCCTAAATCCCTAAATCCCTCAATCCCTCAATCCCTCAATCCCTCTAAATATTTCTTCCTGCTCATCAAGGATTTCATTTAAAATCTTTATGTCTGTCATGGGATTCATTATTACGCAGCGAAAAACAACAATATCTTTTCCATGCTGATTTATTTTTAATTTTGTTCGTGAAACAAAACTTTTTCCAGCCTCCCTTTGCAGTCTTTGAACATCCCTGTTTATTTTGTTTAATTTTTTGTTAATGTTGCATATCTGTTCAGGATTACCTTCGGCTAACCCGCGCTGAATATGGAAGGGGCATATTCTGTATGTGAGAATGTTAAGCTCCGGGCGTGTTATCAACTGGAAGTCTGGTTTTTTTTCAATTTCTTCGGCAAACATGAGACATGTATCAATCCCATGCTCAATCAGCAGCGCATAACACCGGCTTCCCATTATTTTAAGCGCGCTGTCCAGGATAATAGAGCTTGCCTCCCTCGAACCTGCAAGTGATTTTATGCCGAGATCAACGGAACCCGGGCGGTTTACATAGTTTGCATGATATGCAACAGCATCCATAATCGAAGGATCCTTAAAGACAACCATGCCGCAGCCCATCGGCATATAAAACTGTTTATGGCCGTCTATTGTCACGGAATCCGCAAGTTTTATTCCTTTAAGCAGATGCCTGTATTTTTCAGACATTAGCGTGGGCCCGCCCCATGCTGCATCCACATGAAAGTGAATCCTGTTTTCTGCGCATATTTCTCCGATTTCAGACAGAGGATCGACAGTGCCGGTTTCCGTGGCTCCGGCAATGCCGACAATGGCAATAATCTTTGTTTTAAGGGCGCTGTTTTTTATATCGTTGATCGCTTTTTTTAAACTCTCCATGTCCATGCGGTTGTCTGCGTCAACATCGATCATAATAATGTTTTGATTGCCTATTCCAAGAAGACCACCGGCTTTTTTAATGCAATAGTGACCAAAGCTCGACACCAGCATAACGCACCTTTCTATCTGGTATGCTTTGTATGCGGCCTGTATTCCTTCCTGTTCAACGCCGGTAAAACCATTTTTTGGCGCAAGCATGGCGTTTCTGGCGACCCAGAAAGCTGTGAGATTTGCCAGAGTGCCGTCTTCAATAAAACAGCCAAGCGTGGTTCGAATATTCTGGACATGCTTTTCGTAGAAAGCTTCATCTTTTTCGTAGATCAGCCTGTGAATTTTGGCAATAACCTGTTTTTCCAAAATTGAGACAACCTTTGAGGTTTCAACTTTAACTATATTTTGATTAAGCGCTGCGACTATGGTTTTGAGATGAACCATGAAAAATGGAATTGCGGAAGTCATGTGGCCCACAAAATAGGGCGAGGTAACATTGACGGCATGTGGCGCAATATTATCGACAAGATCTGCGATGACATCCGCGAGTTTCTTTTCAGGATTTTTGCTGATAAGGGTGTTGGTAAAGTTTTTTGATAAATCCTTGAGGCTAACCTCTTCGGTGATGCCGACATGTTTTTTAAGAAAATCGTGAAGCCCGAAAAATATTTGCTCCATGTATTTGACAAGAGTGGACCTGGAGGCATCATCTTCATGGTTAATAAATGTTCTCATTAGAGTCTGCCAGTTGGCGACGAGTTCGGTTTTATTTTCTATGCTCATTTTATCCATCATTAGCCTTGCTATTTCGAAACCTTTGAATTCTGTCATTTCGAGGAGTCAACGACGAGAAATCTTAATGATTCAAATCTGTTAAGATTTCTCCCGGAGCCTGCCCTGAGCGTAAATACTAAGATTCCTCGCTTCGCTCGGAATGACAGAAGCGAAGGGGTCGAAATGACAAATAGCGACACTTTTGCAAAGATCTCGTTTCCAGGATTAGAAAATTATCCCCTTAATCCTCTAACCCTCTAATCCCTTTTTCATACCATGCCCGTTACTTGGTTCCAAGCAAATCTTTTACGCAAATATTACGCAAATATTCTTGATAAAGCCTGATGCCTTTGATAAATTATTTTTATATTTATTTTAAACAGGAGGATATATGATCAGAGTCGGTGTAATCGGCGCAACAGGATATGCGGGCGCAGAGCTTGTCAGGATACTTTCCGGGCATCCGGATATTAAACTTACAGCCCTCACATCCCGCAAGTATGCCGGGATGAAATATGACAGCATCTACCCCTCGATGGCAGGTGTTGTAAACCTGGCTTGCGAAGAGTTTAATGAGGACAGCTTTTGCGATAAGGTGGATATAATATATATCGCCCTGCCTCACAGTATTCCTATGGAAATCGTTCCCGGTTTAATCCAGCGCGGGAAAAAGGTCATAGATCTTTCCGCTGATTTCAGGTTCAAGGATGTTTTGAGGTATGAAAAATATTACCAGCCGCATATTGCAAAAGAACTGCTTAAAGAAGCGGTTTACGGGCTTTGCGAAATCTATTTTGACAAAATTAAAAATGCTTCTCTTATAGGCAATCCAGGATGTTATCCCACCAGCGTTCTTTTGCCGCTTGTGCCTTTGCTTAAAGAAAATTTTCTGGATATCAATACAATTATCGCGGATTCAAAATCAGGGGTTAGCGGCGCTGGGCGATCACTTTCGCTGACAACCCACTTTTGCGAGGCAAATGAATCATCCAAGGCATACAAGGTTGCCGAGCACAGGCATTGCCCTGAAATGGAAGAAATTCTGAGCGCAGAAGCAAAAATGCCGGTGACAATAACATTTGTGCCTCACCTTATTCCCATCACACGCGGCATGCTCTCAACGATATATGCCGGCCTTGTAAAAAATACCAGCCCGGAAGAAATAGAAGATTGCATCGCCTCTTTTTATTCAGGCCGTCCTTTTATCCGTATATGCCCTGACAATACGCTGCCTGATACATTGCATGTCAGGGGAACTAATTATTGCGACATAGGGTTTAAATTAGATGGGCGCAATAACCGTCTAATCCTGATTTCCGCAACCGATAATCTGGTTAAAGGCGCCGCAGGCCAGGCTGTTCAAAATATGAATATCATGCTCGGCATAGACGAAACAAGGGGTCTAAACAACGTCCCTTTTGGTATTTAAAAACGCAAAAAGGAGCGCATAATATGAAAGCTTATCAACTTTCTATATTAGCAGAAAACAAGCCGGGCACTCTGGCCAGGGTTACAAAAATTCTTGCAAAGGAAAAGATTAATATTCGATCAATTACGATTTCCTCTCATGGTGAATTCGGCATTATTAATGCTATAGTTGATCACCCCAGGCAGGCACAAAAAGCGCTGGGCAGAAATGGCCTTTCCGTTAGTTTAAAAAATATCATTGCCGTACCCATCGAGGATAAACCCGGAGCTTTTGATAAACTGGTTCAATTGCTTGCCGGCAAAAATATCAACATTGAAAATTCTTACGGTTTTGTGCTGGAAAGCTGGAAAAAAGCTATAATTATACTTGATGTCCAAGAACTTGAAATGGCCAGGGAGATACTTGAAAAAGCCGGGTTTGAAATTTTAAGTGAAGAGGAAATGTCGGCTGTTGAGCCGTTTCACTATATGAAATATTAGTATAGATAAGTGTTAAGGGCTCGACAAAAAATAACTTCACATTTCAGACGCCGATGCATCCCGCCTGACTGCGTTGCGAAAATTCTGAATATGCTTGATATTCATGCTTTTTCGCGCCTTGTCAGCCGAGCGCCTCAACACCTGAAATTGCGAACTTATTTTTTGCCGAACCCTAAGTGTTAAGATAAATATTTAGGTCTGTAATATTAAACTTAGCTTATAGCTCTTGGCATATTTCACAAATAGCAATTTTGAGAAATATGCGCCGTATTTTTGCTTTTTCCTAACAGTCTTCAGCCTATCCACCTGACTTGTCACTTCATCAGTCCTGGAAGAAATGTTGCAATTTGTGGAAAAGGAATCAAAAGAAGCGTGCCTGCAATTAATGCGATAAGAAACGGCACAATTCCCTTGAATATAACATGAAGCGGCACATCTCTTGCCACTCCGCTGACAACATAGACATTGATTCCCACCGGAGGAGTTATTACGCCGATTTGAGTTACCATAACAATCATCACGCCAAACCATAAAGGATCATAACCAAGCTGATTCACCACCGGATAGAAAATAGGAACGGTCAGCATTATCAAGGCAAGAGCATCGATAAAACACCCGCCTATCAGATATACCAGTATAATTAAAAACATGATCATATATGGCGGCAATTGAAATTCTGATATCTGGTTTGCGATATCAAAAGGAATTCTCGTTATTGCCAGGAAATGACCGAAAATTGTGGCGCCTGCAACAATGACGAGAATCATACAGGTGATTCTCGTTGTTTCGAAAAGTGAGGTAACAAAACCTTGCAAAGTTAAGTTACGTCTGGCAACGGCGAGAATTAAAGTGCCGAAAGCGCCGATGGCTCCTGCTTCTGTCGGAGTAAAGAATCCCGCAAAAAGTCCTCCCATAACCAGCAGAAACAATAGAAAGGTTTCAATTAGACCTGAAAGCGAGGCCATTTTCTCCTTAAACCCGGTTTTGGGACTTTTTGGAGCCAGATCCGGTTTGATGCGTATCCATATAACAATAAATATGATAAACAGGAGACTCAGCATCAGACCCGGCATTAAACCAGCCACAAAAAGCTTGCCGATGGATTGTTCGGTCATGATTCCGTATACGATAAAAATAACACTTGGGGGGATAAGGATGCCAAGGCTTCCACCTGCCGCAACTACTCCGGTAGCCAGCATTGGTTTATAGTTGTATCTTTTCATTTCCGGGAGGGTAGCAGCCGCCATAGTAGCCGCTGTTGCATTTGTAGAACCGCAAATTGCGGCAAAACAGGCGCATGCCCCTATTGTGGCGATGGCCAGTCCTCCGGGCAGGTGGCCGATAAACTTGTTTGCCGTGTCAAAAAGCCTGGAGCTTATGCCTGCATGAAAGGAAAATTGCCCCATTAGCACAAATAAAGGAATAACGGTCAGATTGTAAGATCCGAAAACGGAAAAAATATCTTTGGCGATTAAATTTAGCGATGCATCAAAGGAGACGAGATAACCAAAGCCCAGAAAACCTATTAGGGCCATGAGAAAGCCGACAGGCATTCTTGAAAATATCAGCAGCAAAAGGGCGGCAATACCGATGAGACCTGTAGCAGTTGGACTCACTTTGTTGCTACCTTGGTTACAGATTTTAAAAAATCATTTAATAATATCAGGGAAAGAAGTCCGCAGCCGATAGATATCCCAAAAACGTAAGGATATATGGGCATTTGCAGAGTCATGGACACCTCGCCGTTTTGTTTAAGATCAGAAGCCAGCAATATAGTTTGCCAGGTTAAAAGCCCGAAAAGGAAGAGGCAGAGAAAGTCATTGATAGCGCTGATGAAAAGCCGGACCTTTTTAGGGAATTTTTGAAAAAGAAACTCAACAGCAATATGTCCTCTTTCAACTGAAGTATAGGCTAATGAAAAGGATATAGCGATAGCTCCAAGCAATCCGACAATTTCATATGTTCCTGGAATAGGATGACGAAACAGGCGGAGAATGACATCCGCAGATGTCAGCAGCATCATGGCTACAACGGCTCCGGCAGCAACCCAGTTAAATCTGTTTGCCAGTAAAACTATTAATTTTTCAAAGCGAAACATAAGATATCACGTAACCGTTCAGGGTTCAAGGTTCAGGGTTCAAGGGTTAGAGAGTTAGAGAGCAATCAACTGTCAACCCTGAACCTAATAACCTGATCTGTTATTCCCACCACGTCTGTCATTCCCGCGAAAGCGGGAATCCAGTCTTGGTATTATATGGATTCCCGCTTCCGCAGGAATGACGAACAGAAGCTCATGATTGTAAACTTTCACCAAAAATTGCTGAAAAAACCGTTGAACCCTGAACCGTTGAACCCTGAACCCTGAACCCCTTATTTTCTATATACTTTACTGTATTCTGTAATCAGTTTTTTAACTTCCGCCACTGCTTTGTCTCCGGGAAGATTCTTTTCTTTGACCGATGTTATGTAATCATCAACAATCGATTTTACGGCATTGACCCATCTGTTGTTTTCTTTCTCAGAAAGCGGAATAATCTCATTGCCAAGGCTCAGCGTGAAATCATGCCCTTCAGCATCCCCCTTATCCCAGATTTCTCCATGAACGCCAACCCATTCTTTGCTTATCTCTTCAATGATTTTCTTAATATCTTCCGGCAGGCTGTTCCATTTATCAAGGTTCATAACTACAAACATGGCTGTAGTGTATCCAACTCCGGTGCATTCTGTAGTGTATTTAATACCTTCTGCCTGTTTCCACCCCTTAAGGGTTTCTATGGGAGAAAAGGTGCCTTCAACTACCCCTTTTTGAAGAGCTTCGTAAGTTGCGGGCTGCGGCATTGCCACCGGCACACCGCCGAGAGCTTTCACAACCTTTGCGCTCAGACCGGTAGAGCGTATCTTCATCCCCTTTATATCTTCCAGTTTTCTGACAGGTTTTTTTGTGTGAAGAAGGCCTGGACCGTGGGCATGAATATAAAGCACCTTAACATCGCTGAGCTCTTTTGGCTTAATCCGGTTATAAAATTCAGTGGCTACATGGGTTGCCACCTGACCGTTTGGATAACCAAGGGGCAGATCAACAGCTTCCATTAAAGGGAAACGGCCCCTGGTATAGGCAAAGCAGGACATTCCAATATCCGATATTCCCTTTACAACCCCGTCATAACACTGGTTTGCCTTTGTCAAGGTGCCTCCGGGGAAAACAGTAATTTTTACTCTTCCGTTAGTGCGCATTTCCACTTCCTTTGCCCATGACACACCAGCTTTACATTGGCCGTGTGTAGGGGGGAAGAAAATGCTGTAGCTGAGTTCGGTTGTTTCCGGTTTGCTGCAGGCCGTAAAGATCGCGGCAAATGATAAGGTTGTAAGAAATAAGATTAAAATGGCCATAAATAAATTTTTTTTCATTTTTTCCTCCGTCATTAATATGTTCCCTGACTCACAATTTGAACCATAAGTTATATATCTTGAGAATCTAAAGTCAAGGCCGTTGCCTTAAGGGCCATTCCTTAGAAAGAATAACAGAAAAGAGCGGTTAAGTAAAGGTTTTACAGCAAACAGCGCAAAGGCAGGGAAAATCAATGCTTCAACGGAAAAGGGAAACTATTAGCGGCAAGGAAGCTGCTACTTTCATAGCAAAGATCAAAAACCATTTGCCAGGCTGTGTTCAATCCTGCTAAAGGAGGACTGAAAAGCAGGCGGATCTTCGACAACCCAACCTACGGCCTAAACTATAAACAATAAGAGGTATTATTTATAATGAAAAAAGGATTTATTATCATTTTGTTTATCTTTTTGTGTTTAAGCCCTTTTTCGTCGTTTGCAGGGGCAAATCGTCAAGTCGCAGGCGCTATAACATTTATGATCGGAGATGTATTTGTTTCTCATGACAAAACCGCCTGGGTTGTTGCGGATTTTGATATGAAAATCCATCAGGGAGATCAAATCAGAACAGAGGCGGAATCACGCTGTGAGATTACCCTTGAAGACGGCGCTCTTGTTAGAATGGATGAAAACTCTTTCCAGCAATTTGAAAAGTGTATGATAAAGAAAACCGGTAAAGAGGTTTCCTTATTTCTTTCTACAGGGAAAATGTGGTTAAACGCCCGCAAGATCCTTGCAAAATCTGATAGCTTTAAGGTTCGAACAAACAAAGCGGTTTGCGCTATACGTGGAACAAAGTTCAGAGTTGATACAGATGATGAACAGACGCGAATCAGTGTTCATAAAGGGGTTGTGGCAACCTGGAGCTCTTTGTTTGACGAGCCAAAACCAGAGCCGGAGGCTTCCACATTAAAACCTGTTCCAATAGCCGGGCCACATCCAGTATCCATGGAAAGATGGGTGGAAATTGTAAAAGCATTTCAGCAGATTACAATCGACTCAAACGGAAAATATGAAAAAAATAATTTCGATGCTGACAGCATCATGGCAGATCAATGGGTAAGGTGGAATATAGCTCGTGATGATGGGCAGGATTAGAGGATTAAGGGGTAAGGATTAGAGGATTATGTGATATATTTAAGATCCTTTGCAAGCAATAAAAAATATCGTATTTCTTCCAAGAAACCAAGCGCATTATACAAAAATTGGATGCTTGGTTCCCACGCTGGAGCATGGGAACGAGAAATACCACCATCGTTTGTGATGCATGGCAGGCAGGTGTTCGACGTTCATTTTTACCTGGTTCCCATGCTCCGGCGTGGGAACCTCTACGTGGTATGCATTCCCACGCTGGAGCATGAGAACCAGGCATTTTTTCGATTGACCTCTAATCCTTAATCCTTAATCCTGTATATGGCTACCAAACAGTGAAATCTCGCCATTCAACACACAAAAAATATACCGTTATTTTCTCTCTTGCCATTGTGGGATTTTCTGTTCTTTTTATTTCCATCCTGCTTAAAGGAATTGTCTCTAATGTACTTACGCAGATAGACAATACTCTTTATTCCCAGTTTTTATTAATCCGGGAGCGTCTTAACGAGGATAAAAAGCCCATTCAGAGCAATGTCGTTATAATCGGGATCGACGACAGAACATTAAACAGGCTTGGCGCTTATAATCCTTCCAAGTATCGAAGATATCACATAGATCTGCTTGCAAATATACTTAAAGGCAATCCTTCCGCTGTGGCTTACGATATCCTGTTCGGCGATCCCCATGATGATCCGGATGTGGACACGCGGTTTTCTGAGATTATGAAAAAAGGGCCTGTCTTTTCGGTTGTTTTCGGGTCTGCTCATGCTCAATCAAAGCAAATGTTCAAACCGCTTGCCGACAATATCTCCGGCAACCAGAACATGAAATTTGTAAGTGAAAACGGTTTTGAGTCAATGGCTCCTTTTATGCTTTCTTCCCTGAAAGGCATAGGCCTTGCAAATGCATATCCGGATAATGACGGGATATTAAGGAAGATGCCGATCCTTTTCAAAGTGCAGGACAGGCTCTATCCGACAATATCGCTTGAGGTGTTTAGAAGCGTAAACAATCTCCCGCGATCTAAGATAAAAATTAAAAACAACAGGATAATAACAGGCAAGACAGCAATCCCTGTTGATAAGTATTGCAGAGCATTAGTAAATATTGATAATACATACAAAATAAGAGAAATATCATTTTACGATGTCTGGGCTGGGCGCGTGCCCGGTCGTTTTTTTAATGATAAAGTTGTGTTTATTGCCGCAACAGCAACAGGCCTTGGCGATAATAAACTGGTCCCGCTATTCGGCTACGTCAGCGGAGTAATGATTCACGCCAACCTTTTTCTGAATATGGTCCATAATAATTTCATTAATGAAGTTGCGGAAACTTCCTATTATCTTCTAATATTTTTCGCCTCCCTTTTTTATACATACCTGTTTTATTCCCGCCACGAATTACCTCTTATAAAAAGGGTTGCCGGTTATGTTTCCAGCGTGGCGCTTGTTACAAAGTTCGGCAATGCGCTTCTTAAACTGCCAATTGTTAAAAACCCTTACAACTTATTTAAATCCATACGTGACAGAAGTTATGGTTTAAGAATATTTTTTCTTTTGTTTTCTGAAACACGGCAGCGTCTTGCGCCTGTCCTTTTACAGCTTGTATTGCTATATGCAGCCCTTTTTTTAATTTTCTATTATTTCAATATCCTCATTAAACCATTTACCATTATGATACAATTGGTTATCTCTTATATAATTGTTTCCGAATTTAAAAGAATAGATTTCAGCAAGATAGCGCCTCAAAAACAAAAGGAAAAATCAGAGTAACCATTCAGCCGCAGATTTACACAGATGAACACAGATAGTTTTAAACACAAAGAAATCACCGATATTATTCTTAAAAGTTTTTATGAAGTCTATAATGAGCTTTGTGATGGGTTTCTGGAATCTGTTTATGAAAATACCTTATATAATATATTGTCCTAATTGGGTATGAACTATCTGTAGAAAGGCAGAAAACCAGAATTGAAGCTCCCCGCCGCAAACAGCGGGGAATGCGCTCGTTTTTGCATGCCTGTGCGTAGCGCGCAGACAGGTTAATCCTGTCAAATAAGTTTCTTTGAAAGACCTGAAAGGAAAATCAGAATGAGAATATTGCCAAAGCCCGGGTTAATTATTTCTATCCTTACAATTGCAAGATCCCGGGCAATGCGGACATGTTTGTTTTTTATTTTAATTCTGCCGATCTTTTTTGTTTATTCAGAAAAAACGGCTATTGGCGCATATAATGATAACAGAGGCTTTAAGACAGCCGCCAGGCTGCTTAATAATGGAATGTACCTTGAAGCGTTAAGCGCATATCAGGAAATTTCAGATTATTCGGATAAACAGGAAAACAGGGCGCGGGCATTATTGTTTATGGGAACCACTTACAGCCTTTATCTTGATCAGTATGACGCTGCTTTAAAACAATTTGAAAAAATCATTAAAACCTGTCCGACCAGCCATGCGGCCTCTGATGCTGTTTTTAACAGCGGCATGGTATTATATGAAACAGGAAAATTTAAAAACGCTTATGCCTTTTTCAAAAAGTACCTGGATAAATATCCTTATGGCTTGCGCAGACAATCCGCAGAAGTATGGGCTGACAGCGCAAAAGATCAGATGTCACAAGCCGGAAAACCCGAAGAAATTACAGCGCCTCCTTTATATAAGAAGGATGTTAAGGATACAATTATCAGGGTTTTGATTAAAAATAGAGCTGAAGAAATTACCGTTTATTCAGAGCAGAACATCTCATTATATAATCCATTTTCAAAAAAAATGATTTATCGTAGCCCAGGGCCTGTAACCTTCATAAAACAGGGGAATCAGCTTGTGGCAAATGGCCGGAAGCTTGATCTCCATATGTGTAAAGTCAAGACTGACGGCAAAACTATTATGATTGATAATCGCAGATTCAGAGGCGATTTTACTATATCAGTAAATTCAAAATCGCTGTCAGCTATTAATAACATCCCAATTGAACAGTATCTTTATGGTGTTGTTCCAAAAGAAATGCCTGCTGCCTGGGCAAAGGAAGCTCTGAAAGCTCAGGCAGTAGCTGCCAGAACGTATGCTCTTTATATTAAGGGTAAGAGCGCTGACAAACCGTATGATGTGCAATCGACCACGATGTCGCAGGTATATGGAGGGTTTGACTCTGAAAAAAAGAAGTCTAATCTCGCGGTTGATGAGACACGCGGCAAGATAATTACATATAACGGGAAACTTATTGTCGCCTATTTTCATTCAAGCAGCGGAGGACATACCGAAGATTCAAAAAATGTCTGGACCGCTGATTTGCCGTATCTTAAAGGGATCCCTGACAGTTTTAGCGCAAATATTCCAAATAACGAATGGAGCTTTTTTGTTTCATATAATGATATGCAAAATCGTTTGAACCAATACGGCCTGAATATAGGACAGATCAGTAGGCTCAATGCCGCCGGCAAGTCTCGATCCGGACGTTTGATAGGAGTAAGGGTTATTGCAAAAAATGGAGCGACCGAACTAAAAAGCAATAATTTCAGAATAAAGGTTGGAGCCACCAGATTAAAAAGCACACTTCTAAAAATAACTCCCAATCATGACGGCATTCTTTTTACCGGCAAAGGTTACGGTCATGGAGTCGGTATGAGTCAATGGGGCGCCAATATGATGGCCAGGAAAGGGTTCAGTTATCAGGATATTTTAAAGCGCTATTATCATAATGTTCAAATTTTATTAGCCGCAGATAAACGCGGATAAACGCGGATAAAACAAAAGAAACAGCTTGTATCTGCGTTAATCAGCGTTTATCTGCGGCCAATTTGTCTTTCTCTTTTAAAACTTAAATCTTCGCACAATAATTTTGGAAAGGAGAAAATATTGTATGTTAGCCATTAGATCAAAAACAGGAAAGGTGAATGTGGCAAAAATAGCCGCTCTGGTATTTCTGTTCATTATCTTGTCTTCGTATGCCTATGCCTCGCAATCTACCATTACAGAGGCCGAAGGTTATGCCTGCATGGGTGAGGACAGGTCAAGGAGACAGACGGAACTCGCTGCGCTGGAGGCTGCAAAGAGAAACGCAATAGAGTTTGCATCGACCTACATGACAAGCGAGACGCATATCAAGGACTTTGAGCTTGAAAAGGATCTGGTATCTGCATACGCCAATGCCACAGTGAAAATCATTAAGGAACTCGAAAAGAGCTGGTACAGAGATGCAAACGCAGGGGATTGCTTCAGGGTAAAAATTAAGGTCGAAGTGATACCTGATGAAAAGGCAATGAATAAAGTTTCTAAAACAAAGGATTTTGCCGACGATCCATCTGCCCCGCTCCATGTCCGGCTCTGGACGGATAAAAAAGAATATGAGCGTGGCGATAGAATGAGAATTTACATAAAAGGCAACAAGCCCTTTTATGCCAGTGTCATATACAAGGATGCTACAGGAAAAACAGTTCAGATCCTGCCAAATCCATACAGAAATGAAAATTATTTCCAAGGCGGGGTTATCTATGAAATTCCATCAGGAAATGACAGGTTTGATCTGGAGATAAGCCCTCCATTCGGCAAGGAAAATATAACTGTATATGCAAGCACATCACCGCTGGGCGATATAGACCTTCACTCTCAGGGAGGAGTATATTTTGTCAAGACGAAAGCAAAGGACATCGGTGCAAGAACAAGAGGGATAAAACTAACCGGAAAATCAACCGGCAAAACCAGCTATGCCTCTGAGTTCTATGAGAAGAAAGCTGAAGTTAAAACAAGGTCTGCGAAATAAGCGCCATGCTTGGTTTGCCGTAAAGCAAGGCAGAGCGTTGGAATGCATGCCACACAACGACTTTTACACTTGACATTATACCCTATAGGTACTAATCTTCCGTTCAGGAATCGAAAATATACCCACAGGGGTATAGTAGCCCGTCATACTTTCAATAAAGTGCCCGAAAGGGTATAATCAATAACAGAAGCATGGTTCCTGTCGGGTATGGTACAGACGATGACATTGTGTAATTTTGTGAAAAAGCAGCGCAAGATCCACAGATTGACACAGGCCGATCTGGCTCGCAAAGCCGGAGTAGGGCTGAGGTTTGTCAGGGAGATGGAACAGGGCAAATCAACCCTGAGAATGGACAAGGTTAATCAGGTGCTTCAATTGTTTGGGAAAACGCTCGGCCCTGTTGACCGGTTACCGGAAGCTGAACTAA
>JAYENE010000162.1:0-2414 GCA_034721935.1 Thermodesulfobacteriota bacterium | reverse complement strand
CTAAACGCGACGAATGAAAAATAGAAAAAACAGCGCCGATGTCTATCTGTGGGACACAAAAGCCGCCCTGCTGGAAAGAAACGATCGGGAGTATCGCTTCAGTTACTACGAAGACTATCTATCTCTGCCGGATGCACAACCTGTGAGTCTTACCCTTACTCTGACAGGCAAGCCGTATGAAAGTGAGTCTCTTTTCCCCTTTTTCCTCGGCCTCATCCCGGAAGGCTGGCTGCTGGACATTACAAGCCGCACCCTGAAAATAGACCCGGAAAACGTTTTTGATATACTTCTTGCCACTTGCGGAGACTGCATAGGGGTGGTAAAGATAATTCCGGTAGATGAGGAAAATAATTAATGAACGATCAATGCCTGTCTTGCCAGGCTGTCGAGGCTGACTTGAAACTACAGGGTGGCTATCATTCCCGATGCTCCCGAAAACTCTTTGGAACGGCAAGACCCCGAAAGTGCCTTTCAGCACCCCTGATATTGCAATTGAGGCGCAAAAGATGGTCGGCAGGATGTCTATTTCCGGTATCCAACCAAAACTTTCCCTCATCCATGAACGCAAAAGTCATCAGCTGACTGTAGTTGAAACAGGAGGGTCTTACATCCTGAAACCCCAGACAGAGCGATTTGAGTCGCTTCCCGAAAATGAGAATCTTTGTATATGCATAGCATCATCCTGCGGCATTGCGGTTCCATC
Source organism: Thermodesulfobacteriota bacterium (assembly GCA_034721935.1). Taxonomy (GTDB): domain Bacteria; phylum Desulfobacterota; class Desulfobacteria; order Desulfobacterales; family ETH-SRB1; genus Desulfaltia. The sequence goes on along the minus strand of JAYENE010000162.1, from coordinate 1,711 downwards.
CCATGGTCTTAGGGTTCGCTCAAAAATAACTTTACATTTTAAGCGCCGATGCATCCCGTCTGGCTGCGTTCCGAAAGTTCAGCAATATCTTGATATTCCTAATCTTTCGCGCCTTGCCAGCCAGGCGCCTCAACACTTAAAATTGCCAATTTATTTTTGAGCGAACCCTTATTCCGCTTTCAGACGGCAGACTTGCCTATCTCGTGAAACGATTTGACCGGTTGGAAGACGGATCAAAACTTCAACAGGAGGATTTTCAGCAGCTTCTTCAAACAAACGACAAATATAATGGAGCATACGAGAAGATAGCGAACGTTATCAGAAAATACTCAAACGTTCCCGGTCTCGACCTCGTTGAGCTTTTTGAAAGGGCGCTTCTGAATTATGTAGTGGGTAACGGTGACGCGCATTTGAAGAATTTTTCCCTCATTAAAGAAGAGAGCATCGGTTATCACCTCTCCCCGGTATATGACCTTGTCAACTCAAGGCTTGTACTACCGGAAGAACGTGAGGAAATGTGCCTCAGTTTACAGGGGAAAAAGAACCGGTTTTCAAGAAAAGACTTCATAAAACTGGCGGAGCATTTAGGACTCAATAAAAAACAATACGCCAACTCCCTGAATCGCTTGAATGATATCAAGTCTGCTATTGAAAACATGATAGAAAAAAGCTTCCTGAATGAGCGCTTAAAGGACAGGTTTCTTGAGATTTACCGGAAAAGAATGGAACAGATTTTCGGATAGACCCCCCCCATTCGGCGAGGAAAATATAACTGTATATGCAAGCACATCACCGCTGGGCGAGATTGACCTTCATGTTCAGGGAGGAGTCTATTTTGTCAAGACAAAGCAAAGGACATCGGTGCAAGAACAAGAGGGATAAAACTGACGGGAAAATCAACCGGCAAAAGGTAACTTCTCAATAACTGCTGGCAACTTCTTTAAAAAATTGTTATCGTCATTCCCGCGAACGCTGGAATCCAGTGCTTTTTCGGATTTTCTGGATTCCCGTTTTCACGGGAATGACAGTTTATTGCCAGACCTTATTGAGAAGTTACGATATTAAAAATTGTCATGGAGAGACGATGGAAGTTAATATCTCCGATTTAACCTGGGACCAGTTCATCTACCCAGAGGAGGGAAAAGCGAGAAAACCATTAATGCCTATATTGAAGCCATCGCGATCGGTGCGCAATTTCCACCAATCAAGATTCAGAAAGTCTTTAACTATGCGAAAGGCGATCAAACAACCGACCTGCCTGCCTGCCGGTAGGCATGGAGCGACCATAATCTTAGATGGTATCCACCGCTGGTTTGTGTTTAAGGAAAAGGGAATCAAAGAAATTGCGGCAGTTGAATGGAAGGACAAGCCCCTTGATTACGAAAAAAATAAAGTAGCGCTTCTCCTTGAATCAGCAAAATGTAACATCAGCCATGGAGACCGATTAAATCCCGGCGATAAAAAGCGGATCGCCCGGGAGATAGCCACTTCAGATCCAGAATGTAAGTGGACTGAATCAGCCCTGGCGGAAAAATTAGGGGTTATCCAGCAAACCGTCAATACATGGATCTCGGATATAAGAGTACGGCAGAAGGCAGGCCGAAACACTGTTATCCTCCGGTTGAGCCGCCTTGGATGGCCTCAGGAAAAAATTTCGGAAACAGTGGAGATAAATCAGCAAAGAATTTCTCAAATTACCAATAATACCAAT
>JAYENE010000161.1:0-4047 GCA_034721935.1 Thermodesulfobacteriota bacterium | reverse complement strand
AATTTTATTTGGTCGTCGTTATTTCTTAACGCTCACTAACATGCTCAAACAGTCAGCCGTTTTAAATTTAACTGCCCGCCACATCAGGTTGTTGGCAGGTTACTTTTTGAGTTTGTAAATTTCTGTTATTGATAAATTGAAGAGTTGCGAATTGAGCAATTGAGGGATTAAAATCAACAGAATATCTTTAATTCCTAAATTCCTAAATTCCTAAATTCGCAATTAAGCGACCCGCCGTGCTCGCGCCCGTCGCGGCAGGAGCGAAGTCCTAAATTGTTTCTCGTTCCCACGCTCCTGCGTGGGAATGCATACATGCTTTCTCGTTCCCACGCAGGAGCGTGGGAACGAGGTGATTCAATATAAGGCATAAATATTTTATCTTAACACCTAACACCTAATCTAATGAATATAAGGAGCTGCGCTATGGCAACAAAAATGAAAACAATCGACGGAAACACTGCTGCGGCATATGTGGCATATGCCATGAGTGACGCTGCCGCCATTTATCCAATTACACCTTCATCCGGTATGGGAGAAATGTGTGATGAATGGGCAGCCAATGGTCTTAAAAATGTATTCGGACAAACCATGCTGGTTCGGCAGCTTCAGTCAGAAGCAGGGGCAGCCGCGGCCGTGCACGGAAATCTGGCTGCCGGAGCCCTTACTACAACATTTACTGCTTCACAGGGCCTGCTTTTGATGATTCCAAACATGTATAAGATGTCAGGTGAAGTGCTGCCGGCAGTATTTCATGTTTCGGCTCGCGCGATTGCAGGACATGCTCTTTCCATCTTTGGAGACCATCAGGATATCATGGCTGTCAGGCAGACAGGTTTCTCCCTCCTGGCATCTGCTTCAGTGCAGGAGGTCATGGATCTTGCGCTGGTTACTCATCTTGCAGCAGTTGAGGCATCTGTTCCTTTTATCCATTTCTTTGACGGGTTTCGTACCTCCCACGAAATTCAAAAAGTCGAAATGATAGACTACGATGACATGGCCAACCTGTTGAACCGGGATGCTGTTAAGGCTTTCCGCGCCAGAGCCGCAAACCCGGAAAGACCCGAACTAAGGGGAACTGCCCAGAATCCGGATATTTATTTCCAGGGAATGGAAGTGGCCAACCCCTATTTTCAAAGGGTTCCTGCCATTGTCAGCCAATGTATGAAAAAGGTAGAAAACCTTACCAATCGCAAATATCGGCTGTTTGATTATACAGGAGATCCTGATGCGGAAAGAATAATCATTTCCATGGGTTCTTCCTGTGAAACAATCGAAGAGGTTGTCAATTACCTAAATGGCAAAGGAGAACGGGTCGGCCTCGTCAAGGTGCGTTTGTATCGTCCTTTCTCGGCAGAGCATCTGTTTTCCGCAATACCCGCAACTGTTGATCGCATTACAGTTCTTGACAGGACAAAAGAGAGGGGAGCGCTGGGCGATCCTTTATATCAGGATGTATGCACGGCCTATATGGAACGGGGTGAAATGCCCGTAATAGTCGGTGGAAGATACGGTCTTGGCTCCAAAGAGTTTAATCCGGGCATGGTTAAGGCTGTTTTTGACAATATGAATTCAGCCGGCCCCAAAAATCATTTTACAGTCGGCATTATTGACGACATTACTCATACCTCTCTTGAAGTTGAAGAAGGATTTGACGTAGCCCCGGAAGGAACAGTGCAGTGTAAATTCTGGGGGCTTGGAGCAGACGGGACCGTCGGCGCCAACAAGAGCGCCATTAAAATCATCGGCGATAATACCGATATGTATGCTCAAGCCTACTTTGCCTATGATTCCAAAAAATCAGGCGGTCTCACCCTTTCCCATCTTCGTTTTGGAAAAACACCGATTCAGTCAACCTATCTGATAGATTCCGCCGACTACATTGCCTGCCATAAATCCAAATATGTTGACATCTACGATTTGCTGGAAGGGATTAAAGACCGCGGTACCTTTGTTCTCAACTCCCACTGGACTGTTAAAGATATGGAAAAGAAGCTTCCCGCTTACATGCGCAGAACAATTGCCGGAAAAAAGCTCAAATTTTACAATATCGATGCAGTTAAGATCGCATCTGAAGTAGGTCTCGGCGGCAGGATCAACATGATCATGCAGACCGCGTTTTTTAAACTGGCAAATATTATTCCCGTGGAAGATGCTATTTCCTATCTCAAAGACCAGATTAAAAAGATGTTTGGCAAAAAGGGTGATAAAATTGTCAATATGAACTGCGAAGCAGTGGATAAGACCCTGGATAATCTAATTGAAATCAAATATCCGAAATCCTGGGCTGATGCTTCTGGCAGACCGGTTGCTGCTGTAGACGAACCTGATTTTGTTAAAAATGTGATGCGTCCCATGTTGGCCCAGCAGGGAGACAAACTTCCTGTCAGCGCTTTTGCGCGGGATGGTATTTTCCCTGTAGCCACATCAAAATATGAAAAACGGGGTGTGGCAATTTATGTCCCGGAATGGGATATGAACAACTGCATTCAGTGCAACCAGTGTGCCATGGTTTGTCCGCACGCAGCCATACGTCCTGTTCTGTTAACGGATGAAGACCTAACTAACGCCCCTAAAGGGTTTAAAGCAATAAAGGCCATTGGCAAGGAGCTTAAAGGATACTATTTCCGCATGCAGGTGAACACCCTTGATTGTCTGGGTTGCGGCAATTGTGCAGACATCTGTCCGGCCAAAAAACCGGCGCTTACAATGAAGCCGCTTGAAACACAGATAGATATCCAGGTACCCTTTCATGAATTTACCGAAAAACTGCCTGTGCGGGATAACCTGATTAAAAGAAATTCCATCAAAGGAAGCCAGTTCTTCCAGCCGTTACTTGAGTTCTCCGGCGCCTGTGCTGGATGCGGCGAGACTCCGTATGCAAAGCTTCTCACACAGCTCTTTGGGGAACGAATGGTCATTGGTAACGCAACCGGATGTACTTCGATCTGGGGCGGAAGCACTCCGGCTATTCCTTACTGTGTTAATAAAGACGGTTTTGGTCCCACATGGGGAAATTCTCTGTTTGAAGATCCCGCAGAATTTACTTATGGGATGTTTCTGGCAACAATGCAGCGACGCAAAAAGCTGGCAGATTTGATGCATGAAGCGCTCAATATCAATATTCCAGAGGAAGTAAAAAATGCCTTGCAGGGCTGGCTGGATAATATGAAAGATGCCGAAGAATCCAAAAAATTTGGCGACCAGCTTAAAGCCCTTTTGCCGGATTACAAAGATAACCCAGTCTTGTGTGAAATCGCTGATATGTCCATGCTGTTTACAAAAAAGTCATACTGGATCTTTCTTGGAGACGGCTCTGCATATGACATCTCATTTGGCGGCCTTGACCATATTATGGCCACAGGTGAGGATATTAATATCATGGTGTTTGATACAGAGGTCTATTCCAATACAGGCGGCCAGTCTTCAAAGGCCACCCCAACCGGCTCGGTTGCAAAGTTTGCAGCCTCAGGAAAGAAAACATGCAAAAAAGATATGGGACGCATGGCCATGACGTATGGCTATGTATATGTTGCCAGCGTGGCTATGGGGGCAAATAAACAGCAACTGCTAAAGGCTTTTACCGAAGCCGAAAGCTATGACGGGCCATCCTTGATAATGGGCTATGCGCCATGCATTAATCATGGGATCAAAAAAGGTATGGGCAAAAGCCAGGAAGAGGAAAAACTGGCGGTAAAGTCCGGATACTGGCCTTTGTACCGTTACAACCCTGTTTTAAAGGCACAGGGCGAAAATCCATTTATCCTTGATTCCAGGAAACCTGACGGAAGCCTCCAGGAATTTTTGTCAGGCGAGGTGCGTTATGCTTCTTTGCAGAAAACATTTCCGGAGGAGTCTAAGATACTGACTGCCCGTCTTGAAAAGGAGTATATGGAGCGTTATGAAACCTTAAAGCTGCTGGCAGATCCAACGGCAATTTGCAAAGAGAAAAAAGATAAATAAAATAAAGGTCAACGGGATTATTCTGAGCCGAAGTGGCTGAAAAATGGCCGCCTATCCACACATATTTGTAAAATTAATACATTTTCT
>JAYENE010000160.1:0-4049 GCA_034721935.1 Thermodesulfobacteriota bacterium | reverse complement strand
ACTGCCAAACAAAACAGGAACAAGACTTCGACATTCGACATTCCCTGTTCGACATTCGACATTAAATCAGTCTGTTCAATGGTTAAAGATATTATCATCAATGATGTAACTTTTTTGTATTGCACTCATTTGTTAAAGCCGAAAACATAAACTCTATTCGGGCGGGATAAACCCGCCCCTACGAAATTTGATGCGCGTAACCCGTAGGGGCGGGTTTACCCCGCCCGATAAATGACGATGCTGTGGGATATCATTCCAATTTTAACAAATTGGTAATACTCCCGAGTGTGAGAAGGTGAGAAGGTGAGAGGGTTAAGGGATTGAACAAAATGAACATCGAACACCCGCCTGCCATGCAAAGCGCTCATGGTCAGAATAATAATTACGGCGCTAACATCAACGTTATAAGCGCTACAGAGAATTTGCACAAAGGCATTGCGGGCAGGTCGAACGTCCAACATCGAATGTTGAATGGGAAAAGATAAGGAAAAGATGAATATCCAATATTGATGAACTCGTAAAAAGTCGAAAAACACCATTTTTCGTCATTCCGGCGAAAGCCGGGCACGTAGTGAAGCTTTAGCGCTATCCACTCTTTTCAAGTAGTTGCAGATCATCTGGACTCCGGTTTTCACCGGAGTGACGACTTTTTACAAGATTATCAGCAATTGATTGCAATGTTAAATTCCATGGAAATGAACGCTGGGAAGTTTTGTTTTTGAGCTCTTTACTAATCTTCTCATTTTCTTATCCTCTAATCTTCTAACTTTCTGATTTTCTTGCATTACAACGACCTTCTCATCTTCTTGCCTTCTCACCTTCTGCCCTTAGGGGCTAAAGATTATAATGGATTGTGACGATAAAACAGTTAGGGTTCGCTCAAAAATAAGTTCGCAATTTTAAGTGTTGAGGCGCCAGGCTGGCAAGGCGCGAAAGCGCAGGAATATCAGGCATATTCCGAGCTTTCGCAACGCAGCCAGGCGGGATGCATCGGCGCTTAAAATGTGAAGTTACTTTTGAGCGAGCCCTTAGTAGGGGTCATGGAGATAGTCGACTATAATCATTATCATGGATCAGCGGTGACAGGTGGTGGATTCCTAACCCCTGAACCCTGAACTTTGAACCCTAATGGGGAGGTGTATAAGTCATGGTCAGATCGCTTGATGTGCAGCAGGTATTATTGCAATCCAATGCAGTTGAGCGTGTTCAGCAGGTTCAACAGCAGCAGGCTGACATTCAGCAGAGATATTTTGGAGTTCAACTGGCCAAAGAGAAGAGGAATCTGAAAGAAAAAGTTAAAGACCTTGAAGAAACGGAGAAACTTATGATCAGGGAAGAAGAGGAGCGGAGCAAAAAGGAAAAGAACCCTGGAGAAAACAGCCCAAAAAAGAAAAAAGATGGCGTTGTTGCTGACAATCAACCCGGGAGAAAGGTTGATATAAAGGTATGACCTAAGATAAGCGATTAGCTTTAACCTAAATTGAGCGATTCGTTACTCGATCTGCACCGATCTCTTGCGCATCAAGGATTCGCGAAAATCCTCGACATATCCACGGGTATGCCTGTGGTTTTCGCAAACCCTTATGCATCAAGATCTCGGCACATATCTTCGCAATAAATCGCTCAACTTAGGTTTAACCAAACAGCTAATAGCTAAAAGCTAATGGCTAATGGCTAATGGCTAATCGCTCATTTTGGGTATGAAGGAATTGAGGGATTGATGAGCATAGAGTTTATGTTGGGGCTTCAGATTCTTGCGGATATAGCGCTGTGCCTTGCCATTGTATTTTTTATCCGGGCGGCAAACAGAGAAATGAAAAAAAGACCCCAGGGAATAAGCGCAAAAACTTTTTCTGAATTCAGTAAGTTGATTGAAGACTCCCGCCGTTCTACTGATTATCTTTTCAATGCTTTGAATGAAGTAAAGGAGATTGTATCTATTCTGAATGAAAAAGAGAATCGATTGAAAACTCTCATAAAAGAGTCAGATACCATGTCCGAAGATCGAAAGCAGGAAGATTCAAGCCGCAGTAAAAAGTATGAAGATGTTATAAAAATGTCCGGACATGGTCTTGCTGAAAAAGAGATAGCTGATACGTTAAGTCTAACTGAAGGAGAGATATGTCTTATTTTAGACCTTCATCGAAAAAAGAATGAAAATTCTTACACCTGCAATAACACCCCATAAATTAAACCACGTGTTACAAATTCAAAAAAAAGCGGAATTTTTGCCTCCTCTTTCCGTTGGCGAAGTGGTGGAAGCGGAAGTCATGGAAACCTCTCGCTGCGGGAAGACGTTGATTTCGCTGAAAAACAGTAGACTTACGGCTGATTCAGAGCTGTTGCTTAAGAAAGGGGAAAAGATTGCGGTAAGGGTGACGCAGTTGCATCCCGGGGTTATCCTTCGTATTGTTCAAAATGAAAGATCGCAAAATTCCAGGTTGATGGATTACTTAAGATTCTATCGTTCAAACCCAAAGGCCCTTTTTGAGTTTCTTATAAAAGGGATCGACAGGTTCAGTCCTGAAAATTTAGGAGAGCTTGCAGCGCATCTCGGAAAGGAAGATATTGAGAATATACGAACCATATTAAAATCTCTGATATTTTCCAGGGAAAATTTTAAAAACCCACTTTTTATTAAAGATTATGTCTCTAAGTTTGGCTACTTGATGGAGAAAGAGAATGCCTCTCAGAATTTGAAGGGACTTTTGACAAAAATATACGACAGGCTTCAGTTGTTGATGGAAACCAGAAATCTTCCAGCAGCGGAAAAACTTGCCGGATTTATCCGTTCCTCTTTGCAGATAATTGATTCTCATCAGGTGATAAATTATTTGTTTCATGAATATGAGGGTAAATATATGTTTCAAGTTCCCATGCTGTTCCCGAAGAATACGGGCTTGGCGGAGATATTTGTGAAATTTGGAGATCGGGATTCAAAGGGTAAAAGTTGCCGGAAAGACAAGACTGTATTGTTTTTGCTGAATATGGATGCCCTGGGTGATATTATTGTCGAAGCAAAGATTAAGACAAAGAAAATAAGCTGCATATTGAAATGTAAGGATGAAAATATATGCGATTTTATCAGATTGTTTTTAGAAGAACTTGGAGAAAAGCTCAAAGCTCTTGGATATGACATAAATTATTTAACATGTGTGACAGAGAAGGATGATTTGAAAATAAAGGCTGAATGTCGCGAGTTCCAAAACCTGTTTGGCCTGGAAAGTGTAGATATTTTGGCATGAACAAAGACAAAAAAGAGACAATTATTGCCGCCGCCTTAAAATATGACGGGAAAAAAGATAAAGCGCCGAGGGTCACAGCCAGGGGACGGGGCGTTATTGCTGAAAAGATTATAGAACTTGCAAAAAAACATAAGGTGCCGATAAAGGAAGATCCTGCCCTGGCACAGATTCTGAGCCGGCTTAATATAGATGAACAGATTCCTCCCGAGCTTTACAAGGCCATTGCTGAAATCCTGACCTTTGTTTATTCAGTTAATGAACAGTACAGGGGGCAGAAGTTAGAAGGTTAGAAGGTTAGAGGGTTAGAAGATGTGAGGGTTAGAAGGTGAGAGGGTGAGAGGGTGAACATCAAATACCCGCTGTGCCCGCGCCCGCTTGCCGTGATAGCGACACGTCGCAGCAGGTCGCAGCAGGTCGCGGCAGGTTGAACGGCCAACATCGAATCCGCCAGAGCGCTCTGGCGGATTCGATGGGAGTATTACCAGCCCGCCTCTCCCTGCTCTTTACCCATAAGTTATCTCTCCATTAGTAATTAACAGTTATCAATTGATTATTAACAATTGATTATTGGCTTTTGGGGAATAAATATAAAAACATAAAACAAATAATCAATAATCAATTGTTAATAACTAATTGTTAATTAAGGATAAAAATATGTCTCAATACTTATGGGTATAAAGGGCAGGCCTCGCCTGAGCGAAAGTCTTCAGGGATGCTGACTGCCTCGTTTAGCCGAGAGCGATGGCGGGCGGGGTAAACCCGCCCCTACGAAATTTGATGCACGTAACCCGTAGGGGCGGGTTT
>JAYENE010000159.1:0-4053 GCA_034721935.1 Thermodesulfobacteriota bacterium | reverse complement strand
GAAGAAAATTGGAATCACCCATTGGGTGAATAAAAAAAGTGGCTTAATAAATTGACGCGCTCTTGGTAATTGCGGAGTTTAAGAGAGAATTATCTCTCATAGACGCTTAAAATCGCTCAATTTAGGTATAACAAAAAAGATAAGCAAGTGTCAAGAACAGACTTGACCCTAAATTTGACCCTAAATTTTACAGCTCAGTGCGCTTGATAGAAATGGAGTCAGCGTGCTGTTTGAAGAACCTCTGAAGAAAGCTGCGGAGGAGGTTGCCAATATTTATCCCACGCTGATTGCGGAACTTGAAAAAACGCTCAAATGGAAACTGGATTACACGCCCGGAGTTATCCTTATCAAGGACAGAAAGACCTTTCAGAAGATGGCAAGGAGTGAGCTTGTTGTCGCGTATGCAGTTCCACTGAGAGGACTGGTTGTCATAGACTATTCGAGAATGAACAACACGCCTTTTACGTTGAGAATAACCTTAAAACATGAATTATGTCATCTTCTGCTTCATTGTTATATTCAAGAGGGAAGATTGCCGAAATGGCTGGATGAAGGGATCGCCCAGTGGGTAAGTGACGGCTTTGGGGAAATAATAATGGATAGAAAACGATCTATTCTCAGCAAGGCCGTTCTTTCGGGGAATTATATAAGCATCAGAGATTTAACAATAGGTTTTCCACAAGAGAAAGCCTCTCTTTTGCTAGCTTATGAGGAAAGTAAAGATTTAACAGAGTATATCAACAGGAAATTTGGAAGAAATGCAATCCTGAATATACTAAGGTATCTGAAAGAGGGCCACAAAACTGATGAAGCAATTCTAAAGAGTCTTTCAATCCCACTTGATGAGCTTGAAAAAAGGTGGCATGCCGGCCTCGGTAGCAATATGGGCTGGTTTGTATATCTGAGCAACAACCTCTACGGAATTCTCTTTTTTCTTGCTGCTTTGCTGACGATAGCTGGTTTCATAAGACTTGTGAAGAAAAAAACGTGATTATAAAGATGAAGATGACGATGATATAGACAGGCAGGCTGCTATTTGATAGCATGGTAAAAAGTTAAAGAATCACTTTTTACGAAATGTGTTAGGTGTTAGGTGTTAGGTGGGAGCATTACCAATTTGTTAAAGCCGAAAACATAAACTCTATTCGGGCGGGATAAACCCGCCACTACGATCGGTCGGGATAAACCCGCACCTACGAAATTTGATGCACGTAACCCGTAGGGGCGGGTTTACCCCGCCCGCCATCGCTCTCGGTCAAATGAGACAGTCAGCATCCCTGAAGACTTTCGCTCAGGCGAGGCGGGCAGGCCCGCCCGATAAATGATAATGCTGTGGGATATCATTCCAATTTTAACAAACTGGTAATACTCCCTTATATAGGATTATAATGCAAAAGAAATTCCTGGTTTCAGTTTTCTTCATACTTATTTACATCTGTGCGGTTCCCGTCGCGTTTTCCCAGGCTTCTGAGGATGTTGGGAATTCGCATGCGACGACGTGCGCCGACCTGGGGATTAAAGTCATTGAAGGGCTGGTATCGATAGATGTCAGGGACGGTGAAATTTGCTGTGTTTTACAGGAAATAGCGAGAAAAGCAAAGATAGGACTGGATATCAGCGACGATATTAATGGAAAGGTTACAATAAAGGCAAATGCCGTCCCTCTGAAGGATGTTTTAAAGAGACTGTGTGAAAACAGGGCGGTTGTTTTCGAGTATCAGCCGGAAAAGCAGGCATACAGGATCATTAGTGTCGGCGCATATTCAGGCCGGAATGAGAAGAAATCAGAAAAGAGAGAATTTGACAGACATAAACACCGGCAAAAGCAGAAAACATCCGGACAGTTGTTTAGCCTGGAAAGGAAAAAGCGCAGAGCCGGATCAATGAAAGAAAGTACGGAGAGAATCTACGATTCTAAAGGGAGACTTCTTTGCAAGCCCGGAGAGCTTTTGGTTAAATTCAAGGAAGGGGTTGCGAAAAAACAGATTGCCGATCTGCATAAATCTTTGGGAAGCACGGTTTTGCGCAGGATAGATCGTCTCCGGCTGGAAAGGATAAAGCTGAAAGATGGGCTCTCCGAACGGGAGGCAATTAAGGCTTATATGGCATCCGGCATCGTGATGGTCGCCGAAAGACACGCTTTAAGGTATGCAAATGTTACTCCGAATGACACCTATTTTGGTGACCAGTGGGGACTTGCTAAGATTCGTGCCCCGGAAGCCTGGGATTTTACACAGGGAAGTCCAGAGGTTATCATTGCGGTCATTGACACAGGCGTGGATTATTTTCATCCGGATCTGGTGAATAATATGTGGGTAAACAGGGCTGAGCTGGAAGGTGTGGCTGGAGAGGATGACGATGGCAATATATATGTGGACGATATTTATGGGTGGGACTTTGCGGACAATGATTCATATCCTGTTGATATAGATAGTCACGGCACACATGTTGCCGGAATTATTGCTGCCGAGGGCAACAACGGTATAGGTGTTGCCGGTGTCTGCTGGCATGCGAAGATAATGGTATTGAAGGTTCAGGCTGACGAAAGCGATTCCATGTTGGAGTGGGACATCATCGAAGCCATCTCCTATGCCATTGATAATGGAGCGCAAATTGTGAACTGTAGCTTTGGTGGTGAAGGTTCCGAGGGAAATGAGAATGAGCTTAATGCTTTTGTGGACCTTAAAAATAATCATATCCTTGCAGTCTGTGCTGCTGGAAATGAAGGAGTAAACACTGATGAGGCAGGCAATGAAAATTATCCTTCATGCTATTCTCTGAAAAACATTATATCTGTTGCCGCGAGTGACCAGGACGACCATCTTGCGAGTTTCTCCTCTTCTGAGAGTTCCAATTATGGAAAAACCAGCGTGGATGTCATGGCGCCGGGTAAGGGCATCAAATCAACGATACCCGCCTCTTCTTATACTGTAGCATCGGTTGGCGTAAATGATGTAAGCTACACGGCCTACGGGATGGCCTTTGCCGGAATAACTGGGGTAGAAGGAATTACCGGAATCCTTTATGACTGTGGCAAGGGTTATCCCCATAACTTCCCGCCGGATGGAATTAATGGCAATATCGCGCTTATCGAAAGGGGGAAAATCGATGACTCCTACCCGGACTTCTATTTTTCCGAGAAGGTCTCCAATGCCCAGGCAGCAGGTGCGGCGGCTGTAATCATCTATAACAATGTTTCGAGTGATGATCTTTCGAATTCTTTGAGGGCATTCGACAACTGGACCCTCGGCGCTTCGGGGACCTGGTCTCCGGTTGTATGCATATCGCGGGAGGACGGTCTTTTTCTGCTGAATGTAATGAATACAACATCACAGGCAATAGTGGTTAACCGCCTTGGCAATACGTCCTCCTTTTTCGGAAATATGAGTGGCACCTCCATGGCGGCTCCGCATGTCGCGGGAATCGCTGGTTTGATACTTTCAAAAAATCCCTGGCTTGATTATTCCGCTGTAAAATCAGCGATTTTAGATACAGTGGACAAAATTCCGGGTGTGTCAGATAAGATGGTATCCGGGGGCAGGCTGAATGCGCTGAATGCGCTTTGCAGTGTCAACACAGTGCCCGGTGATCTCTCCTTTAATGGGATGACTGGGCTTGACGATGCCATTATTGCGATTCAGATCATTTCCGAGTTGCATCCAACTATTTGTTCCGTTTGTATTGCAACCCAAATTGATGTGAACGGAGACGGCAGAATCGGCCTGGAAGAGGCAATTTTTATCCTTCAGTATGTTTCAGGTTTGCGGTAATGATCCGGTTTTATATTTAGGCCGGTTTTATATTTAGGCCGGTTTTATATTTAGGCCGGTTTTATATTTAGGCCGGTTTTATATTTAGGATAGTCCCGAAATCCAAACCTCACGATAGTATGATGAAGAAGCTTTCAGCTTCTCGCAGTCAACACTTTTTCGTAATACTTTAGCGTTATGCAACAAACCATCTGAAATCAAGCTTCGGGTGTGATCAGATTTAAAGCAGGAAACTGTTTGAAGGAATTAGAAATCGTTAAGAAAGAATTAGGTTTAAAATGCC
>JAYENE010000158.1:0-4070 GCA_034721935.1 Thermodesulfobacteriota bacterium | reverse complement strand
CCAAGTGCCGGAATGTATTGGACCGATTGAGGATCCTTTTAAGCGAAATGCTTCCCGATTTGGCTTGATGCAGGGCTGATCATATAAAACTGCTCAAGATTTTTTCACACCATGACACGATCTACCTCCATGCGGGTCTGGCGAGAAAACCCGGGGAAACATACAAAGAACCTGATTTTGATCCCTTATTAGCAATGCACAGAATCAAAAAAGTTGAACTAACAGAAAGGATGTTCAAATTTCCCAAAAAATATGACTTTGAGAAAATCTTTAACCAGGATTTTGGTATCATAAAAGAGGATTCATTCAAGGCAGAGGTGGAATTTACCGGATGGTCGGCCAGATACATAGCCGAGAGAATATGGAGTCCCGATCAGAAAATCATTAAAAAAAGTAATGGAAAAATAAGGCTCATCTTCAGCGCTTCATCCGAGTACGAGCTAAAAGGATGGGCGCTCTCCTTTGCAGATGAGGCAAGAGTGGTTAAGCCAAAGTGGCTGGTGAAAGAAATGGAAGAGACTGTAGGCAGGATGCAAGGTATCTATACAAACCAACCAAGAATGGAATGAATAAGGCATAAGCCCATGCAGTTTTTCCGGATTGCATATCAGCTTATCGAAGATACCGGACTTGATAACCGAAAAAATTTTGAAATTCAGTCGAGGTATTTTAGGTGAGCCATCTCCTGCACTTTCTGCTTTGACTTAGCAAAGTCAATAAAGGCTTGAGCGGTTTTCTGCTCAAGGGAAGACCGTACTTTATTGATGTCTTCTTTTGAGGATAGCAGGTTTTTTACCTTCTTCATTTTAAGCTTTTTTAATGAGTTCATCTCATACCTCGGAAAGATTGTTCACATAACAATGATATGGAATAATTTCGTCCGTATTAACGGCGTAGATACTAAATCTTTCGGGGTCATTTGTCAAGAAATCTCTATTGTTCAGCAAGAGAAAGTCAGGATAGTGGATGGATAAAAATGCCATTCTATCATGGGGGTTTGCGGTCGCATCAAAAAGGATTTCACCGGCAATTTTGCCATCTTTGAACAATTCAGGAGTAGAGATCTCACACACCCAGATAAATTTTGGCATAGCCATTTCACAATACACATTTGCTATACCAAACGGCACCGAATCGCCTCTTCTCATTCTCTTAAAGGACTTTGATGAAGTCAGAAAGGTTCTGGTGACAACGTCCTCATATTTCAACAGATTTGACCGAGCATTTAAACCCAACGTCTCTTCCGTTAAGATTGCTTCTGACAGTTTCACAATGTGTTCCGCTGAGAGATGGATCTTTTCATATAACGGCACAATGAACGTATCAATGTCCTTAACCTGGAATCTTGACCAGTATCCATCCGGCACAAGATCATTTTTCCTCACACTATGGTAGGGCAGAAAATTGTCATCATTTGCGATGAAGCCGCACAGATAGACGTCACTTGACTCTGGAGTTCCAGGAAAAGGAATATTGAAATCCGATACGTGACCAATAATGGTAATGGCATGTCTATGCCTGGTCAAAACTGCAACAACTGGCAGCCCTGACTCCACATACATATAGAGAAGCTTGTCAAATAAATCCTGGTGCTGGCCGCGAATGTAAATTTCAGGTGTGAAACCAAAATTGGAAAACATTTCGGTTACCTGGTAGGCTGTCAGCCCTTTTGATGGAACCAGCCTTCCGGTTGAAACGTCCTTTGTAAGTTGCGATACCTCATAAGGCCACTTTTCTGCATATCGGTTGTACCTCTGGCTGAAATATCGAAATATCATCCAACAGGCGGCATGGGCACAAACCGTCACATCAGTGTCCTGTCTTATATACGGAAAGCCTTTTGCTATCAATTCAGCGCCAAGAATATGAACCGGATACTCTGAAACGCAAACATGCCCGGACACAAAAGACAATTTTTCAGGATCAAAGATAGTACGGCCAATGGCGGTAACACGGTTGGGCCTTAACACAATAAAGCCGATATACGCATCCTGATAACGGTCAAGCTTGAACAGCATCCGGTGAGATATTTTATCCGTGAAGAAATTTGCACGGATAGTCTTGCTTGGATACTGGGCAAACTTCCGGGAGAAGAAATTAAAATACGTATCCCGGTAATCGGCATCCACATAGCCTTTCTCAATAACAACGGTTTTTGCGGTTTGTTTCAGGTAGTCATGAATCAGTTGAAAATCCCGCGGTGTAATATACCCCTCGCAGCTATTATAAAAACTCTGCCAATCGTCATCGGACTCAAGCTGAATCAAGACATGCTGTTCTTTCTCAAAAAAAACAGGCATACAGGCAACTCCTCAATTTCCTTAATCTATATCAAAAATAGAAATCTACCACATCGAAAGCAGCATTCGTATCGCATCGTCTTGGTTTAGTACTTCGGCAGAAGACTTTGGTGACTACGTATGACTCCGGTTTCTTCCCTTGATTTTTCTTTTTTACCCACATCTTTACAAATCTGTTTCTCCTAATTTTTATTCAATATTTTCTTTTTGTATTGAACCCTAATGCTATCATGAAACCTTTCTGTTGCCATTTTCTTGATATTATTATCAGGGAATTTTTTTAACCAATCATTAAAACTTTTAAAAAGGTCTATCATTGAATTTTCAGAATATGAAATTAATGTAAAATTGGTATACATACCGGTTTCGGTTTTATTTTTATACTGTATATATTTATTTTCTAACTCTTTAGATATTTTTATGTTTTTAATGATTTTACTTCCACTATCCTCTTCACTATAAATTCCAAATTCAATTCCATCTTCTTCAAGAGTATCGTCTTCCGTATTGTAAGAAAAATATAAGCTAAGGTTATTTTCTCCAATCGACAAGTTATAGGTTTGCCAGCCTTCTTCCTCTATTTCCTTCCACATCATCTTAATAATATTTTCAAAGAGTTTTTTTATATCTTCATTCTCAAGACTTTCAGGAATCAACTTATCAATTTCAAACTGATCATACCATTCTTCACAAAGATTCAGATTTCTATTCAAAATAAATTCATAAACTGTTTTCCAGTTTTCTTTCAAACTATCCTTATCTATTATCTTATTGCAATTTTCTAGTGCCTCTTTATCTATAGATGCTGCTTTTAAGCAATTTTCATCTAACCATCCTTTATCTTTGAATTTTTCACAAGGTGGGTCATCGTGGGCACCCCTATTAAACTCATACGGACAGGCCCAAAAATTACCATTAGAGTGATACCAATCTTTCAAGGATTGTGTTATTCCTCTTTTATTCCTGATAAAATCATGCGGGAATATATGGTCCCAGTCAAACGGAACATTCGTATCATCAAGCATGAAATATTTATTCTCATATTCTTTTGATAGATAATTTCTTTGCGAATAAGTAAGCAGATCTTTATTCCAGAATATTTTTCCTATAAACGAATAAACCTCATTATTTATTTTCTCAAAAATACCGCTCTTGTAGTTACCATTATTATTTTTAATTATAGTTCTGATTTCTTTTTTTAATTTTTCAATTAATGGGAAGTGTGTAAGAACCTCCTTACCGTTATGTTTCAATAAAGCTCTTTGGACTGTTTCCCAAGACCAAAATCTATTCGGGTTCAATTTTATCATTGTAGGAAAGATATTACGTAATAATTGGGAGTGATCTCTCTGCTCACCTTTTCCAAGCCAGCTAAACAAGGTAATAATCCCAAGCAGTTTTCTATGTTCATCACTTTGTAAACAAAAACCATCTTCAGCGATATGTAATCTATACATAAGCATAAATAGAACTTCAGGAGATTGTGTATTTAATCGAGATACCGTAATAAACGGCAACCCATATTTATTTGTTCTTTCTTCGTATGTTAAAAGATCTTTCACGGTAGCCAGTAGGCTTGGTTTATTTGACTTTTTTTTATCAACATTTAAAATTTCTTTTATGAATGCTACAAATTTATTGTTTTTACTTTTTTTGATGCTTCTTTGAAAAACTTTTGGTTTGATAGCGAGTCGGTAAAAGTTTCCTTTCTTTTTATCCTGCATTTCAAAAAGTCTATACATTATTGTTATGAAACGAGCCGGTTTGAAC
>JAYENE010000157.1:0-4082 GCA_034721935.1 Thermodesulfobacteriota bacterium | reverse complement strand
AAAGAACTTTTTCAGTTTGATCGGGCAGATCTTGATTTTGGCATTTTTCGTATCATGAACCAGAAACGGGATGAAATCTCCGCTTTTCTTGAAAAGGATCTCCTGCCGCAGGTTAAAGAAGCATTTTCAGAACACCAATTTGCTGATGTAATCAACTTTAAGGAAAAGCTTAAAAAGACAATAAAACATGCAAAGGAAGCTGGTTACGACCCTGAACAGTCGCCAAAAGTAAAAGAACTAAGAGAGAAAATCTCAACATATGGCGTTGATGTAACTGCACTTGAAAATGAAGTTTTTTCCCTTCTGTATAATTTTTTCAGGCGATATTATCATGAAGGCGATTTTTTAAGCCTCAGACGTTACAAAGAAGGTGTTTACGCCATTCCATACGAAGGCGAAGAAGTAAAGCTCTACTGGGCAAACCATGATCAGTATTACATTAAAAGTTCAGAATATTTGCGGGATTATGTTTTTAAACTGCCCTCCGGGAAACCTGTTCATTTTAAACTAATAGAGGCTGATGTTGAAAAGGATAATGTAAAAGCGCAGAACGGCAACGAAAAGCGGTTTATCCTTTTTGGAGAAAATCCTGTTGAAGAAATTGATGGAGAGCTTGTTATCCGTTTTGAATACAAACAGGATGCTGAAAAACGAAAACAGGCAAACTTGAATAAACAGGCCGCTGAAAAGGTTTTGAATCAGAAAGGAATTGAACGGTGGATAAATGAACTTTCTGAGTTAATGCCTACGGAAAAAAACAAGGACAGAACACTTCTTGAAAAGCATCTTACAGATTACACAGCCAGGAATACTTTTGATTATTTCATACACAAAGATCTTGGCGGATTCCTCAGGCGTGAGCTGGATTTTTATATCAAAAATGAAATCATGCATCTGGATGATATTGAAAATGAAACCGCGCCAAGGGTTGAGCAGTATTTAAGCAAAATCAAGGTGATTCGGAAAATTGCCGGAAAGATTATTGCTTTTCTTGAGCAGCTTGAAAACTTCCAGAAAAAGCTGTGGCTCAAGAAGAAGTTTGTTGTGGAGACAAATTATTGCGTAACACTGGATAGAGTGCCGGAAGAGCTTTATGAAGAGATTGCTGTAAATGAGAAGCAGAGAGAAGAATGGGTGAGGCTTTTTGCGATTAATGAGATTAAAGGGGAAATCGGCGCTGAAGGGTATTCTGAACCTTTGAATGTCAGGTTTTTGAAGGAAAATAAATTTCTTGTTGTTGATACGAAGTTTTTCGGAGAAGACTTTAAGAGAAATCTGCTGACAAGTTTTGAGGATTTGGATGCGGAATGCGATGGGTTGTTGATACATTCGGAGAATTTTCAAGCATTGAATTTATTGCAGGAACGATATTATGAGAGAATAAAATGCATTCACATAGACCCGCCGTATAACACTGCAACCAGTGGTTTCCTCTACAAAAATGAATATCAGCATTCCAGTTGGCTGTCGATGATGGAGAATCGAATTAAGTCCGGCATTGTATTGATGCAAACTGATGGTGGTTCATATTTGTGCCATATTGATGAAAACGAATACGAACACTTACAGCTAATATTCGAGCGTTTTTCAATCCCGAATGCGGGAACTATTGCTTGGGACAAAAGAAATCCGATGAATGCAGGCAAAGGTATAGCAACACAACATGAATATGTTATTTGGAGATCTATGCAAAAATCTCCAATCTATCTTAGAAACAAGAATATACTTTTGATGCTCAGAACCGCTGATGCAACTGTTAAGAAATATGGTAGTGTCTCGAAAGAAGCAAAAATGGAATATACCGCTTGGGTTAATAAAAACCCAGAACTTAGCGGTGGGGAAAAGGCCTATCGTTTTTTAGATGAGCAGGGCCGTATTTATCAGAGTGTCAGCTTGAGGGCCCCAGAGCCCCGAACAAATCCAAAGTTTTACAAGCCTCTTATTCATCCTGTGACGGGAAAGCCTTGTGCCATTCCTCCAAATGGCTTCTCACGTACCCCTGAAACGCTTCAATCTATGGTCGAAAGAGGCGAGATTATCTTTGGGCAGAATGAAACTATCCAACCACGCCAAAAAGTGTTTTTAACAAAAAAAACAAAAAGGCAGATTCCATCTGTGATTCATGACGGTCGAAAAGGCAAGGCCGATGTGTCTCCACTAGGATTAGATTTTCCCTACTGTCATCCGGTGTCTTTTTACGAGGAGTTAGTTGGGGCGGCGGCTCAAACACTGCACGATATTATTCTCGATTACTTCGCCGGTTCCGGCACAACAGCCCACGCCGTAATAAACCTAAACCGCGAAGACAACGGCAACCGAAAATACATCCTCGTTGAAATGGGAGATTATTTCGACACCGTCCTCAAACCCCGCATTCAGAAAGTCGTCTATTCCAAAGACTGGAAAAACGGCAAACCCGTCTCTCGCGAAGGCTCAAGCCACATGTTCAAATACATCCGCCTTGAATCATACGAAGACACCTTGAACAATCTTAAGCTAAAACGCACTGATAAACAGGAACAGCTCCTTTTGAGCAATGAAATGTCAAAAAAGGCAAAAGAAGAATACATGCTCTCATATATGCTTGATATGGAAAGCAAGGGCAGTCTGCTGAATATCAATACTTTTAAAGATCCTTTTAACTATAAACTGAATATCGCAACCAACAGTGTGGGTGAAACAAAGCCAACAACTGTAGATTTGGTAGAAACCTTCAATTATCTTATCGGCCTTACAATAAAGCATATTGACTATATTCAGGGCTTTTGCGTAGTGGAAGGCACAAATCCAAAAGAAGAAAAAGTGCTGGTCATCTGGCGAAATATTAAAGAAAAATCAAACAAAGACCTTGAGACATTTTTCAGAAAACAGGATTACAGCACAAGGGATATGGAGTTTGACCTTATTTATGTGAATGGTGACAACAACCTTGAAAACATCAGACGGCCTGATGAAACATGGAAGGTCAGGTTTATTGAAGAAGAATTCAAGCGGTTGATGTTTGAGGTGGAGGATGTTTAATAATGCCTGATGATAGCCGTGCTATATCCGTTGATTCCCTTTATCACAGTATCAGTGCTGTGCTTGCCGAAGCGCGCAGCAGAGCATACCGGACGATCAACAGCGCCATGGTTGAAGCATATTGGCAGATTGGGTATTTGATTGTGGAGTACGAACAGGAAGGCAAGGAACGGGCCGGATATGGCAAGGCGATACTCAAGGAGCTTTCCAAGCGCCTGAGTAGTGAATTCGGCAAGGGATTTGATATTACTAATCTGCGTAAAATGCGGCAATTTTACCTCCTTTTCTCAAAACGAGACGCAGTGAGTCTCAAATCCGATCCAACAAAACGAGACGCAATGCGTCCTGAATTCAGAGGTATCGAAAAGCACCACTCACTGCGCGGTGAATTATGCTGGACTCATTACAGGCTTTTATTACGTGTGGATGACCCGAAAGCCCGTGAATGGTATATGAATGAAGCTGCAAACTGCAACTGGAGTACCCGGGCGCTGGATCGACAAATAAATTCATTATATTATGAAAGACTTCTTGCCAGCCCGGACAAGAATGCAGTGATAAGAGAGGCTGAAGAAAAAACGGCTCCTCTTGTTGTTAAGCCGGAGCATCTGATCAAAGATCCATATATTCTGGAGTTTCTTAATCTGAATCCTGATTTGAAATATCTTGAAAAGGATATAGAACAGGGACTGATTGACAAACTTCAGGAATTTTTGCTTGAGCTTGGGAAAGGATTTTCCTTTGTCGCACGGCAGCAGCGTATTAGCACTGAAACTTCTGAATTTTATATTGATCTGGTGTTTTATAACTATATCCTTAAATGTTTTGTGCTGATCGACCTTAAAACCGGCAAGCTGACTCACCAGGATATTGGTCAGATGGATATGTATGTCCGTCTTTATGAAGATAAAATGAAACTTGACGATGATAATCCTACCATAGGAATTATCCTCTGTACTGAAAAAGAAGAGACAGTTGTAAGATACTCTGTTCTGAACGAGAACAAGCATCTGTTTGCTTCAAAGTATAAGTTGTATCTACCCACAGAACAGGAGTTAATA
>JAYENE010000156.1:0-15935 GCA_034721935.1 Thermodesulfobacteriota bacterium | reverse complement strand
AGGCTCAGTCTGGTAATTTGATTCCCATTATAAAAAAGTTGGTCAAAAGTTCTGCCTTCAAGAAGCGATTCAAAGGACTGGCAATTTTCTTCGATGAGTTTGGCTTTACCCTGGAAAAGGCAGGCTATTCAAAGGACATCCTGCAGGGATTTATGGAAACGATCTGCAAGAACGAACCGAACGTTCTCTTTGTAGGATGTATTCACAAGGATTTCAAATCGTATGCCGATCGATTCAGCAAAGACGATGCGGCAGTCATGAGCGCTCGAATCACCCAGGTGGACCTGCTCAACGAAGGAATCGAGGAGATCATCGGGGCCATCGTCGAAACGGATAAGAATAGCAATGCCTGGAAGAAAGAGATCGCGCCCAAGACGGGCGTCTTTGATCAATTGGTACCGCAGTGTAAGTCACTTGACCTGTTCCCCTGGATTGCAGACGTGGACCGTATTCGCGAACGGGTGCTGGAGGATATCTATGGTGTGCATCCCATGGCCCTGTCCTGCTTGCTGAACCTTTCCTCTGAAATCGGTTCGGATGCGCGCAGCGCCTTTACCTTTTTCTCGGGCGATGTGGGCGGAGAAAAGGGGTCATACGCGGACTTTATCGAAAATGCTGAGATGACGGTGGCTGGTGGAAAGCTGAACCTGTACACGGTGGATCAGTTGTTTACATTCTTCAAGAAAGAACTCTCGCAAAAGAATCCAGAACTTCGGGAACGGCAGCGGCAGTTTGTCAACGGTTTTTACGCCAGCATGGACGCCCTTCGGAAGGCTACCAAAGGTGATCTTTTCGGCTTTCAGGAAGACGAGCGCGTTCAGGCGCTCAGGGCAATCCTGATCTACCAGCTCTGCCAGATCCCGACGAGCTTGGGGAATCTCCAGTTTGGTCTTTACTGTCTGAGCTCATCAGAGAAAAACCAGGTCAAAGGACATTTGAATGACCTGGTAAAAAAAGGCGCTGTTTTTTTCCGCCAGCAGTCAAAAACCTACGAGTTGGCCGCAAGCACCGGCGAAGACCCTTACGATTTAATCGAGCGTTACGTCGCTGACACCCAGTTGCACCCAACTGACACAGTGGCAGCATTTTTGGAAGAAGCTGGAGGGAAGCGTCTTTCGGATTTTGCAGAAGCCAAAGGTTACAACATGCCATTTGGGGAAGACAAGCGCTTCCGCACGCGTTTCGTTCGATCTAAAGACCTTGGAGATGCGCTTTGGGATGAAATCCGCACCGAATATACTGAAAGCCGCAACAAGCTGTCGAAAAGCTTTGAAGGAACTCTCGTTTATGCTCTCTGTGAAGATGATGCCGAGGTTAATGTGGCCCGTGAGGCTGCCAAGTCCATTTCCGATACCAAGGTAGCCCTGGCTGTGCCCCATGCGCCTCAGCCCTTTACGGAAACCCTGCTTAGAGTGAAAGCATGCCGTTATTACCTGCCGCCAGTTGATGCGGAAAAGATAAGCGCCCAGACCGAGTCACGGCTGCGAGACATTTTTGAAAATCCTGAAGACGGATACCTTCCGACACTCCAGCGCGTGTTTCGAAACGTTTTGGAGAGCAGCGGAGCCTGCTGGTATTGGCAGGGAGGGAAAGTCCTGGTGGACAAACCCAGGCAATCCCACAAACCAGCGGACATGCTGTGCGACGAGCTGTTCAAGAAACGCTGCCGTATTAAGCATCCAGATCTGAACTTCTGCCACGATGAAAAATGGCGCACTGGAAAGAACACCGCATTGAAGCAGGCTGTAGGCGTATTGCTGGAAGCTGAAAAGGTTTTGATTGATAACGGGAATCCTGATAATCACGGCGAGAAGAGGTATCTGGAAAAAGTATTGCTGAAAGGCGCAGGAGCTCTCAAGAAATCCGGTTCGGAAGGCGTTGTTTCTTATTTCGTGTGCGAGACCGATCCTGTGAAGCTCCACGATGATTTTCCAGTCTTCAAAGAACTGTGTAATCGGCTGGCAAATCTCAATCCTGGAGAAATGTTCTCAGTTGGCGCTTTTCTTGACGACGCAAAGGATGCGCCTTACGGCGTTGGGGGCACACCTCTAATGCTATCGCTGGCTCATGTCATTCGGGCCTATGGCGAGCGATTGATTGTATTCAAGGACTCCACCAGGATGGTGGAGCAGCCTCTTCGGTCCTATGACGATTTGGTCAATATCGTGTCAGACCCTGCTGCCAGGACAGTCTTTGTGGTCCGTGATATTTCACAGGCCCAAATCACCCTCATCGATCTGGTTGCCAAAGCAGTTGACGCACCACCGCTGAAGTATGGCGAAACCCGACCTCTTAACTCCGCCTTTGAGACGCTCAAACAATGGTGGAGCGGTTTGCCGGCTGTTGCCAAAGTGATCAGCCTGTATGAAAAAGGGCGAAAGGCACGTTTGACCAGTCTCAAAAATCTGATGGACGGATTGACCGGCAGCGTGGATCGCTTTGATTTCATGCTCGAGCAATTGCCTGCGGTTTACAGCGGCGGTCCGGTTGGCGACACACTCACGGAAAAGGATGCCAAGACCATCTGTGATGCCTTTGCCGAGGATGTGACACTTCTCAACTCGGGCGAACAGATCGCACAAGGCCAGGTGGCGCAGGCTGTTTGTGATATCTACGGCGCCAAAGGCGACATGATCGAATGTGAAAATGTTGTCAGCAAATGGTACGCAAACTTGAACCCAAGCCAACGCGATCCACACAAGTGCGATCACGAGGATGCGAAACAGTTCCTTGTGCGCCTTGCCGATCAGTCTGTCAGTTTCAGCGCGAAGATTGTTAAGCTTCTGTCAAAGGACTACGGATTTGGAGCCGTAGCGGAGTGGACATCGCTTCACATCAAAGACTACGCAGCCAAACTGAAACAGGCCAAGGCAGAGATCGATAAAGCCAGGCCAGTTGTTTATAAGCCGGCTGTTGATGAGGGCAAAAAGGAACTGAGAGAGAAAGAAGAGTTGTGGGCAAAACTCCCCCAAAACGCCTGTGAATTGATTTATACAACCAATGGCGTTGACCCGCGGATATCAAGCCAGGCCAAAAGAATCAAAGGTGATATTGATCTCTCGGAACTGCTCAAAAATCGTTCCAGTATGAAAATTTGCATACGGGCTGTTGATGGGGATGACAATTTCAGCGATGCGGCAGAACTGGAACTGATCAGTAAAGAACGAAAATACGAGATACAGCAGAATTTAAACGGTGAAGCGACCTTCAAGTGCCCTGATGACACGGAAGGGTTGGTGGCCGTCCTGAAATCTGTTATTAAATATGGAGTAAAAAAAGACCTGCTGAGCGCTGATATGGCAAAGAAAATTGGGGCACTGTTGGGAGACTTGAGCAAGGAAAAATGAGAGGCTGGAGTGTGACTGCGGATAACAAAAGTAAATTATCAGTTATCTATATCGGAGATCTGGCTTACACGCCGCTCGATGAAAACCTTTTGGTAGAGCGTGATGAGGATTATGTGCGGGCGTGCCAGGAGTTATCACCAGGAGGGTCATCGGGCGCTGGTCTGAAAGTGTGGGTGCGATCAAAGAACCACTTTGCCTGGCTGCGAGATTTCATCGAACAAATTGGTTGCCCCTCCGGTTTCAAGGAAATGACGGCCCGGCTGGTATTGGCTGAACAGTGGAATGTGCGGGTGTCTGATTGGCTGACCGATGCAGATGTTCTCGAACAGAGCCTGTTGGAGATAGAGGTTGATTCTCAGGAAGAACAGACGAGTTTCACCAATCGTTTACTGGTACATCTCCTGGGCCCGGCATTTCAATCTGATATGCTCAATACGACAGACCTCGTCGATGTGATCAAAGCGCTTGTTAGTGATGACGCGAAAGCCGCATTCAAGCAACATCCTGTGCTATATCGCTGTTTAGAAGCCAAATGTGAAAAATGGGCGGAGGGTAGTAATGAGACATGGATAAAAGATATCAGCAACCGGCTTTATGAAAATCCAGGCGAAATCTGGCAGTGGCTCAACTTATGGGCCTGCCTGCACGGCTACCCCGAGAAGCTGCTGGAATACGTGCTGGCTCCGGAACAGGTTCTATTTGTGCGGAAGGTCCCCGCTGAAGCGGTTTACGATTTGCCCATGGAGCCCACGGCCAGGGAGCAGATACTGACCCAGATTGAACTGCTTTTTGAAGAAATACGGGAGCAAGTAACTTCAAGCGATGAGTTTCAGAAAGTCGTTGGATGGACTTCAGGGAAACTCTTTCAAGAATATCATTTTATTTCAAAAATTCTCAAAGGCAATCTGTTTTCTCCAACCAAAGAGGACGTGCAAAAGGTCCAGGCCAAGTTCAGGTCTTGTCCCGGTGTGAGTGAAAACAAACTGAATTCCCTCTGCTATTGTGTCATGCCCAGCCGTCCAACTCTGCTCAGGCCGGAAGAAGAATGGAGTGCGCTCAAGTGGATTCAATGGACAACGGAGGAATATGCCCCGTACCGCACCTGGCAGGTTAATAACGGCCATTATGATGAAGAATTAGAGAAAACCGTAGCGCGCTTTTCAGAATGGTTTATTGAAGAATATGCGTCTGTCCACAAAGATTCAAACCTCAGCCTGATTCACTGCTTGAGAATCCTCTCATCGAACGGTTTGAAAAACGAATTGTCGATTATCCTCCTTGTTGATTGCCTTGCTTTGACTTTTGTAAGCCTCCTGGACGACGCACTTCGAAACGTCGGTTTTAGTCGGCATGATTTACACTATCGTTTCGCAGCATTGCCGACCATTACGGAATACAACAAACCTGTTCTCCTGAGCGGAAAATGGCAGAATAATGCAGGGAGTTACGAGGCCATTCTCAAGGCGCGTGCAAAGGCTGACTGGAACAACAAACAGGTTCTGTACTTGAACAATCTGAAGGCGATGTCGGAGATGGCGACTCCACAGAAGGCTGCCATTGTCCTTCTTAATTTCGTAGACGGGGATGAGTTGCTTCACTCTGACGTGGAATCAAAAAACACATCGTATGAGGAGGAGTTACATCGTCTCTTTGCACGTATGGCGGAGTCTGTAAGCAGGCTGTCAAAGGAGTGGGCCGGACAAAGAGAGCATTTCAGCGTTTATGTCATAACGGATCACGGCGCCTGCCGCATTCTTGAAGAAGAAAAACGGTCTTTCGATTCTACGGTCGTCAATAAGCTGTTTTTAGATGAAAAGCACCGGTTCGCAACGGTAGATAAAAAACAGATGGATGATATTCCTGACAACCTGTGGGCATTGGGGCATAGATTCAAACAGCCCTTTGTGGCGGATGACAAAATTTTTTTCTTACCCAAGGGGCACAATACAGTTCGCCAGGCAGGCAGGGTGAAAGGCTATATGCACGGCGGTGTCACCCCTGAAGAGGTCATCGTCCCGGCAGCACATTACAAATTGGTAAAGGCCGCCTGGAAAACACCTGCCACGCGTTTCCTCAATCTGGACATGGTGAGAGAAACCGGCAGAGCTAAATTCTATATTCAACGAGTCGTAACGCTGGAGATCGAGATACAGAACCCGAACCCCTCTGACATCCGTATTCTTCGAGCCAGCGTAACATCCCCTGAAACTGACATCAAGAGCTGTGAAGTTGCGGTAATACCGGCTGGGAGCGTGAACACCTTTCAAATGAGCTGCTATTTCAAGAAAGCGGCTTTGGGGGAAAAGAGTCTGGAAATCGAGATCGCATATGAAGTATCCGGCGAACAACGCGCCCTTTCCTTCACGCTTGAATGTGAATTCAAGTCAGCCATGGCGGGCGGGTTTAACCTTAGGGAATTATAAATGCAAAATGATGAATAAATAAGAAAATGAGGAACTCGTGATAATCGATGCATAAATAAATTATAAATACAGAAAGGGGGAATGCAAGGTGATGAATAAATATCGCAATTCAGCATTCATCATTCAGCATTCATAATTTAAAATATGATGTCATTTGAATGCAAAGCAAAAGACTATTACGGCGAGGTTGTTATCAACAAAGGTCTCATGGGAAAAGCCGGATTCGGCGCTCGAGCGATTCCCGTTTACGTTGGCGAATGGATCATCAGCCAGTTCATAGACGGAGATGAACTTACGGATGACGGCAGAACCGAGATTATCAATACGATCTCAAAATACTTACCGCAAAAAGCGGACAAGAATACGATCCTGAATCGCCTGATGGAACAGGAAGATGTCCGCATTCTGGATGACTTTAGGGTCAACGTAAACCTGGAACGTCACACGCACGATCTGAGCATTCCGCTGCTGGATGTCAGTAATGGGATGGTGCAAAAGGATATCATTGACAACAATTCCATGCTCCTGAAAACAGGCATGTGGGGACTGGGGACATTGCGGTATGTGCCCCCTGACGGCGAGGACGTGAAGAAAGGCCAAGTATGGATGGTCGAATTCAAAGCGTTCCAAACTCCAGGGATTGATTTAGACTATTTCCGGGATTCACGTAAACACTTCGATATAGACGAGTGGATAGACCTCCTGGTATCGAGTTGTCAATTTAATCCCGACGTTCACCGATTGTCGCAGAAACTCTTGCTCCTTTCCAGAATAATCCCATTGGTCGAGCCGAGGGTCAATATTACAGAACTGGCGCCGAAAGGCACAGGGAAGTCGTTCGTGTTCGATAATATCAGCCGGTATGCAGCCGTGATACCAGGCGGAAAACTCTCGGCGCCTGCTCTGTTTTTCAACAGCAACACAAAACAAATAGGTCTCATTCCACGATATGATGTCGTTGTAGTCGATGAAATTCAAAAGATTCATACCGATGCGTCCGGCGAGGCCATGGCGGCCATCAAGATGTATCTTGAAAGCGGCAGGTACCGCAGAGCAACAGGAGACATGGGAACGTCAGAGTCTGGATTTGTTATGCTCGGGAATATCAAGATGGGTATCAACCGGTTGCCGCTGTATGAAAGCGACGGGATATTTAAGGAACTACCGACCGCTCTTCAGGAATCGGCCTTTATAGATCGAATCCACGGGCTGATTGAAGGGTGGTTCATGCCGCGTGTGTCCAGGAACACGCCTTCAAGAACGCTTGGATTCAAGGGAGATTTCTTTAGCGAAGTGTTGCATGAGCTGCGTGTTGACCTGCGGTACGCGGACTATGTCTCACAAAGTTTGCACCTGCCGCAATGTGAAGATATGCGCGATAACAAAGCTATTGCTCGGTTGGCCGAAGGATATCTGAAGCTGCTTTTCCCCGACCTTGAACTAAGTAAAGAAGAATTCATTTCATACTGTGTGAATCCAGCGGTTCGGATGCGGCAACAGATTCGTGATGAGTTGTCAAAGATCGACCAGGAATATAAATGGATTACAATAAAAAGTCAGATTCCTGATGAGTTTCAACTTTCTCATCCAGGTGAACGTCCGGATCCGGAAGAAGAAGCCAAAAAGGTGGATCTCTTGTCACCTGATCGAAATCCCGAAGAAAAAACACTAGACATTGTCGAGGGGCAGAGAGGAATTTCATATGAAAAACTTTTCCTTCCTTATGTCAAGGGCGCTAAATCGATCAAGATTTGCGACCCCTACATTCGATTGCAATACCAGATCTATAACCTCATGAGTTTCTGTGAAATTCTGGAGCCTATGGAAAACACGTTGAACCTTGACCTGGTGACAGGGTGTGATGCCTATCAGGAAACGGAGATTAGAGGCAAGCTCGATGATCTGAAAACAGGATTAAGCCGAGATCATATCGAGTTCAATTATGTATTCGACAACAATGTTCATGATCGTTGGATAGAAACAGACACTGGATGGAGGGTCATTTTAGGTCGCGGGTTGGATATTTTTCAAAAACCAGATGATAAATTTACTTTAGGGTTTTTAGATCAAAGAAAGCGGAAATGTAAAGCAACAACAATCACATATACACGATCAAAATAGGTAAAAGCGGACTTTGGCGTCGGCTTTGGTGTCAAATCTAATCTGGACTATAATTAAGACTTCGGTGTATTCGCTTTATCACAGACATCCTGTTGATGGCGTTCCGGCTTAGGTGACGAGTGCAAGTATAAGTGAGAAATAGGAGAAAGCAAAATGAAGATAGAAGCTGGAAAACTTGACGCGGTTATTACGAGGGATATTGTAGATTCCTCAAAACTGCCGGAAGTTGCGAGACGACCATTTGTAAATCAGTTGTCGGCTTAGGATGTTGATAATATGATAGAATATGACACATAATTATTCAAAACTACTTCGTAAAAAGCTTCGGGATCTGGCTGGTTTTGCGCATGAGCGTGAATTGAGAAAGGCGATGGAAACGTTGGACAGCCGCTTTGCACGATGGCGCCGGCAGGAAATCGACTGTTTCGATCTGAATGATCGAATTCACAGCTTTCATCAAAAAACATCGCACGAGCTATGGAAAACCTATTTTTCTATGGAGGACGATTTTCTTGTCGGCAGAGCGGTCAAGCTGGGGTTTTTGTCCAAGGAAGAAGTTCCGGAGAAAGTGGCCGAGGTCCTCCTTTCAAAAGACAGGATATTGATGAATTGATATTACCAAAATTACCTGAAGTGCTTAACCAAAAGCAAAAAAAGGCAAAAATTCACAACTTACTTTTTGAATTATCGGTCAAGATGAACAAAATCAAGAATATAGGTTCACGTAAGTGCCCTCAGTGGGTTTTGCTAAAAAACGAATAAATTTTATTAAAAAACAATAAAAAGAAAAAATATTTGTGTATAGAAACAAAGTAACATCAATAAATTTAACTGGTTATTTTTTGCTAAAAATTAACAGAAAAATAGGTATTAGCAAAAGAAAAAACTATATTTAATACATGGGTTCATGTAATATTTTTTGCTCGACAAAATGCCCGGGCGATTTGATAGTAAAAACCTATGATATTGCGCAAATTTTAAGGAATGCTGGCATTCCCTGGGGACAAATATTTTGGCAGCAAATGATAAATAGTGGGAGAACTAACCACGTCTGAATAGAAAACCATAGGTGTCTCAGATGTTTTTGGAATGCTTGAGAGGTTTGAAAAATATCATAAGACAGAAAAAATTGATTGAAAATCCTGCTATAAAATTCTTGATAATACCGAACGTAAACGTTATTTATTAAAAAGCTGGCAGGTTGAAAATATGATGGCTTCGACTTGCCTTACTAATATACAATTTCTGATTATATTTCATTGTGTTACTGAAATGCTTATGATATTAAATAATTGTATATTTTTATTCATAGCTATGATGGCCTAATAGCAATTCAATAATCATTATGGAAAAGCATATGAACCACAAAAACAGTCTCCCAGCCTATATGAAACCACCTGTCATTGAAGTTGTGTGTGGCATTACCTTTAAAAAAATCGAGCACTTCAAAGCGCCACATTTAGGTTTGTTTTGGCAAAAACTGCGTGGCGATTATCCTACGTGCCAGCATGCCCCGCCTTTAGGATTTCCGCCTGAACCATCTGAATCGGCAGTCGAGCTTGAGTTGCCTTTACCACGACTCTGGTTTATCAATGAAAAAAAGAATGGACTTATTCAACTACAGAACAATAGATTTTTATATAATTGGCGAAAAATGCACCAGGACGAACCTTATCCGCACTATCGAACAGTTATAAAGGCCTTCAAAACCAACTTCGATATATTTACAAAATTTCTTGAAGAAGAAAACTTAGGGCAGCTCAATCCCACTGATTGTGAATTAACTTATATTAATCATATCTTAAAAGGGGAGGGTTGGGAATCGTGTGCCGGCATTCATGATGTTCTACCAGATATTGGCTGGCGACTGGATAATAATAGGTTCCTTCCTGAACCTCGCCATATAGGATGGCAGGCTTCATTCGCCTTGCCGGAAGATAAAGGACGTCTACATGTTAAACTTGAACAAAGGACTCGGAAAATTGATAATCGACCAATGTTCATACTTGAGATTTCAGCTCGGGGACTTGGAGCAGATAAATCTCTAAGTGCGATATGGAATTGGTTTGAGCTTGCCCACAAATGGATTGTTTGCGGGTTTACCGATCTGACCAGTACGAAAATCCAAACATCATTTTGGGAGCGATCAGATGACACTTTGGACACATAATGAAGGACGGGTTTCCACTTTACAAGACGATGTCGAAGCTTACGAGAAATACTTTGCAGCTAAGAATCTAACTGCAACGTGTGTAGATTCCGTTGACTGGATTGAGCCTCAAACTTGGTTAAAACGCAAGTTTACAGGCACACGACGACGGAAATCACATGGAACGATGGAGCCCTGTTTAGAAGATGAAATGTTTTTCGGGCAGGAAAGTCCATTTGACAAACTTGAAGAGCTTCTGAACGACGATGAGAAAGTTTTGGAGATAATTTTACATGTACGAAATCAGTTAAATATTAGTTTTTCTAAACAGCTTGCCGACCGCATCAAGTTCCTATTCGATCTTTCCAAAGAAGAATATCCTGAAGAAGTCGCTATTTTACCTGAATCATTGAGGAACTTTGTTGGCTTCCTGCAATCAGCAACAAATTTAAGGTATCCTGATGTTGTTTTGTCTCCGTCAAAAAATATCCGAGCACAATGGCGAACTGGACCTAACCGACATTTTGCTGTGGAATTTCTTCCAACCGGAGATGCTCACTTTGTAATTTTCACACCTGATCCAATGCACCCTGATAAAACCATTAGAATGTCCGGGCTTGCCTCGATCGATTCTTTGATGGAAACTGTGCAGCCTCATGGCGTGCTTACATGGTCTTCGCAATGAAAGGCGACCCGATACCTGACCAAGATCACATTTCCCGATACTGCTCTGCAATGCGTTGTACAGAGAACGGGCAAGTCACCGGCACAGCTTTTCAACTCAGCCAGATAGAAAAATATTTATCAGTTAATTGGTTGGAATTTTTCCATCTTGCCAATCGCCAAGAAGAAATCAGAGAAGTTCGTAAAGTCTTAAGGTTAAAACTCGGCGCTAAGGCGAAAATTGCTGTTTTGAATGTGGGAGAAACAATCAGTTATGTTCGTACTCGGAGTCCAGATGCCCGTAATCTCAGCATGTTGCATGAACCAGAAGAAGATGATCCGTCCCATACTGGTATTTATGGGTTCCAATATGATGATCGTTTGATTGCCGATCTAATAGCAGAGATAGTTCAAGAGATCTATCCTGCACGAGAAATAGAATAAAAGTTCTACTGTCTCTCACTATTCCAGCTAATCCGAAAAGAAATCACGTGTCTCTTGGGCCCTTTCGTGTCTCTTGGGTATGCTCTTGGGGACGCCCTTTAGTTTTCCAGTTTACGGGTAACAGTTTAGTGCATTCTGAGAACACCTGTCTGTTATCACGGGGGTGACAGGTTTTTCTTCTGAAGGTATATGACTTAGATATACTCAAGGAGTTGAATCAGATCGGTTATTACAAGATCGGCAGATAAGTTTTTACATTTCGTAACATCTTTCCTGAGCCTTAAAGATCTTGCGTCTCCTGCAAAAAGGGCTGTGTTAAATCCGGCATTTTTTGCGGGATAAATGTCGTTTAGCATATCATTGCCTATGTAAATGGCTGAGTCAGCGGGAACATTTAAGCATTTAAGCCTTTCAACTGCGGATTGAAACATAAATGGCGATGGTTTTGCGTGGCCTGATTTATATGAAAACAGGATTAGATCAGGATGAAATCCGAGCTGTTCCAGGTTTGAATCCAGGAGCCACTCGAATAGATACGGTGTATAGAACTGAGCATTAGAGATAATGCCTAACAATACTTTTGATTTTTTGCAGGAAGAAAGCATTTCTTTAAGATTTGGCATCGGATACACAGGATTTACGATCATTTCAAACATAGCCGCAAATTCTCTGACCATGACCGGGTCATTATTTTTCAGAATGCTCATCCATATACGGTCTATCTCGACTTCCGGGAAGTCAATTCCCTGTTTTCTCAGTTCACCATGTTTTTTTTCAATACCTGAGAAAAGATCATTCAAAACAGCTTTAGGGGTTTTTCTGATTTTGAATTTAATCAGCAATTGTTCCAGTTCGGATGATTCTTCGTATGCTTTTGGGGACTTTTTTTTTGCAATGCCGATGTCGCCGGATCCGCTGATAAAGAGCGTGCCGTAAATATCAAAGATCATGCATTTGATGTTTTTTTTTAAGTTTCCGCTCTGGCAAAGTGTGGTTGGAACAGGGGAAAGAGGAGTTGTGTATTGTGATATTTGCTTTTTATTCAACATAATCGCCCCATTTAAGGAGGCTGAATTTTTGCAGATTCAAAAACTCTGACAGGAGAATCTTTTTATCTATCCTCTGTCTAACCGAATTTTTGCATACATTTGAGTAAATCTCAAAAAGTTTTTTCTTATATATTCTATTATTATAACACTTAAGCACAGCTTTCATATTATTTTGTATCAAGTTCTCTTGATTTTTTATTTCTCCGATGTGTGAAAGATACGGGTTAAGGGACAGCAACCTGCTTGCATTCTTTTTATCCGAGAGTATGCAGGCGATTATCTGCTTTTGAAATGATTCGTTCAGCAATCCAAAATCAATATTATTATTTTTTGTTATTGCAGAGAAACCCTTTTCAATATTTTTATTATCAATTTTGTAATTAAACAAAGAGCAGGCCTTTAAAACAG
This sequence comes from Thermodesulfobacteriota bacterium, assembly GCA_034721935.1. GTDB lineage: Bacteria > Desulfobacterota > Desulfobacteria > Desulfobacterales > ETH-SRB1 > Desulfaltia. The sequence goes on along the minus strand of JAYENE010000156.1, from coordinate 3,331 downwards.
ATGACCTCCATCTTTCGTAAAGATCTTTTTTGTCGATCCATTTTACAGGAACAAGCAGTTTTGTATAAAGATGATCAAGCTTAATCCCGTTTTGCTGGAAATCATAACATATATCCGGAAGCTTTCTTCCGCAAAGTATTTTTTTAGCTGTCCATGGTTCAAGAAATGAAAAACCGAATCCTTCTGTTATGCTTGTTGTAATAAGAAATCTTGCGGCAAGCACAAGCTTTTCAAAATCATATTTTAATCCCGCCTCAAACACCACATCAAGACTGTTTTCTTCTACAAATCTTTTCCATCCCTTATAACTTATGATATCAATCGGGCTGTTTGGCGGTTGCGTTATAAAAAGAGCCAGGTGGTTTTTGAAAAACAAAGATAAAAGAATTGCTTCGCCGATGTTTTTCCTTCTAATGGCGCGGATTGGATATAGAGCAAAGTTTGGAGCAACACCAGCCTTTATCCCCCCTCGAGGGGGGAATGATGGGAGTGTCTCCCCTCGAGGGGGGAATGGCGGTGGTGTTAACTCGAGAGGTTTTATTGTATTGAAAATCTTATGCAGCCCCTCCTTTTTTAAACCTGCTTTAAGCAGTATATTGTAATCGCGAGAGTTTATCACCCCGTAATGGCAGTCGGGCACATATTCGTCCTCATCAAAGTATGACAATGGACGGCCATCTTCCGCAAAATCATGGATTTGCAAAAAAAGCCTGATTTTCCTTTTGCGCAGCTCTTGTAGAACTTTTAAAAAATTTTTATTTTTGGCAAGTAAAGGATTATGGATATGCAGGATGTCGCATCCTTGTTTCCACTTTGAATGAATCGCCTTGATTATTGATTCTGCAACCTCTTTTGGAGTAAATACTTTTTTGGATGACCTGCCATAATAAGCAAGCCCGGGGATATGTTTTATATCAGCAGGGAAGGGGGAATCAGGGAGTTCTCCCGTAAGAACAAGAAGTTCACAATCATTTTTGACAGCTTCAATCTGTTGCCTTAAAACAGTTGTTACCCCGCCGGTTTTAAGATGATAATGAGCAAGAGCTATTCTCATTTTACAAAGCCATCATTGCGGGTGTGTTATCCTTATGCTTTTGCGCACTTGTTATTATTTTATTGTTAAAAGAGGCGTAGATAATTCTCAAGCGTTTTCTTTGCTCTTCAACGCATGGAGGAATGGACGCCAAGTTTTCTCCATGATAAGGTTTCATTCTGGCAATATCAAGGCAATTATCCATCCCATGCTCAAGATTGTTTTTAAACTCACACAGTCTTTTTATTTCGAGCTGGGTGCAGGCGCTATTAGTTGCCATTTTTTCAAAATAGTCCACATACATCACTATCTCAGCGGCAAACATGTGAGATCGTTTTGATGGAGCCAGTGATCGGCCTCTTCCGTAAATATGGTCTATCATCTCTTTAAGCGAGTATAATCTGTTATACCAGGCAATATTGGGCCCGGGACATATTGACTGAGGCGAGTTCTTTTCATCCGCGATTCCTAAAGTGATAAGAGCTCCATTCCCCAGATGATCGCAGAGACATGCTTTTTCAACGATTTTCCGGCTTAGCCGTTCCTTTTCTTCGGAAGAAATATCCATATCCGTTATCTCTTCCAGCTTCATCTTCTGATACTGCCTGGAGGCAAGACAGATTGGCTGTTTTGTGAACTCGGTATTAGATGCAAGAAAACCCTTAGCGCAGGGGGAGCCTGGCTTTCCGTTTGCGACTCTTTTATTTGTCCAGATTTCGGATCCGCATTTGTGTATATTATTAAAGGGGATTTCAAGTGGTGAGACGTCGCTTACATAGAGATCCTCATTGCCGGCCTGTTTTAGAAGCTCACGTGTGGATGCATCCACGCAGGTGGCTTCAGGAACCAGCAAAAAAGGGCTGGCCCAGCCTGTAAGATCCATTCCAAACTGCTCTCTGAGTCTGCGGTCTTCTCCGTGAACGCCGATTCCGCCCTGGACCGTAATAACCGGCCTGGTGCTTGAAGCCTTTTCAGGATATTCCCAGCCCATTTTTTTGTAATATTTCTGTATCAGGGGCAGGAATTTTGCCGTGAAGTCATCACGTTTTTCTTTGAATTCCTTTAAAAGGCTGGGAAGTAAAAATCCGTTTGAAGGAAAGGCATGACCTCCGCAATTAAGACCTGATTCAATTCGAAATTCATATATTTCCAAACCCTTTTTTGCCAAAAACTTGCCCTGGATAAGGGCTGAGCGGAAATCACTTACTTTGAGAATTATTTTCTTCTTTATCTTGCCTGTCTTATCCCTGTAAAAGTCCTTAAACCTGGTCATATAATGAAATAATCGTTGATTTATGCCTGCGGAAAATACAATGGCTGACTCGAGGCTGCTGTCGGCATATCCTCTAAGCGCTGTTTTGGCATCGCTGAATTCATCAGTAACAGGCAGGATATTGTCATGAGAAATCCGGTCAAGTTTGACCATAATGTTAACGTCGATAGAGCCTGGCCGCATTCTATTAGTCAAATCTTTTGCCAGTATATTTCTTTTAAGTCCTGATTTCATCTCTAAAAGCTTGTTATATTCAATTTTCAGCCGGGATTTATCAGGCAGAAGCTCAAAGTATTTTGTTTTATCATTTTTTTTAAAAAAGGGCTGTTTTTTGATATTCTCCATTTTGATCCGAACGATTTCGTGTACCAAGTCAAGATAGGCGGTGGTTCTTTTTGCTCTGCCGTCTACGGCATTTCTTTGTATTTTGGAATAGGCCAGGCCGAATTTTTTGCTGTAATATTTCCTGATTTTTTCAAGCAAAATATCATCAACAAGGGAAATTACCGATGTTATGCCAAGCGGGGCAACACGGATAGGTGTGTCAACAGAGTGTCCAGTGCCCATAACAGGAATATGAAATGTATGGTAATAGTTTTGCATATGTTATATGATAATTTCGTAAAAGGTCAAAAAACCGCTTTTATAAATATTGACAATCTCGTAAAAAGTCGTCACTCCGGTGAAAACCGGAGTCCAGATGATCTGCAACTACTTGAAACGACTGGATAGCGCTAAAGCTTCACTACGTGCCCGGCTTTCGCCGGAATGACGGTTAAGGGGTATGTTGGACTTTTTACGAGTTCATCAAATATTGACTTAATAAAAAATATTATGTTAAACAAAAATATCACGCAAAATCAAGGCAAATTGAACCGCAAAAGCGAGCGCATTCCCTGTAGCTTGCGGTGAAGAACTAATAATTTTGTTGAACCGGAGAGAATCAATGAGCCAATATGATATTATTTTGGATGCAGCAGATATAGATCGTATAATGACAAGGATCAGCCATGAGATACTTGAAA
>JAYENE010000155.1:0-4094 GCA_034721935.1 Thermodesulfobacteriota bacterium | reverse complement strand
CAAAGAATTAGACAAAAACGGCATTTTAAACCTGGTTCTTTCTTAACGATTTCTAATTCCTTCAAACAGTTTCCTGCTTTAAATCTGATCACACCCGAAGCTTGATTTCAGATGGTTTGTTGCATAAGCTAAAGTATTACAATTTTTTAAAAGTCAAAAAAATAAGACGACTTTATAAAAAATACATTTATGCGTTTTTTTAAAGGCTTCTAAGCGCATTGGATGGATTTTTTAAAAAGCCGCCATCTTTAATTATTTTTGCTTGGCTGTTTTGGCTGTTTTGTCTGATTTGTCGGTTTTTGAAGTCAATGCCTTGTCGTTTGCTTTATGTGGAGCAGAAGAGCATTGAGATTTGTTTGAATAGTCTGTCACATACCAGCCTGTTCCTTTTAGATGGAAAGTGCTTTGCGAAATAAGTTTTTGAAGCTTTCCACCACAGCGCCTGCAGTTAGTTAGCGGTTTATCAGAGAATTTTTGTATTACCTCGTCAACCTTGCCACATTGAGTGCATTCATATTCATAAACCGGCATTGTTTGATGACCTCCTTTATAAGCTTTGTTTTGTATTATAGTAAGAGTTTTTTTATTGTCAAGCAGCGACTATTAATTTTTTTTCTGATCAGCTCCGCAATTCATCAAAGGTCATGCGCCATTTATTATAAAACTTTAAGACATTTGCCAGCCCCGCAACCTTTACAGAGCTTAAAATTTCATGGGTTTTTTCATGCACCCGTTTTTCTTCCGCGATTTTTTCTTGATATGAAGCATCAAAACTCTGGATAAATTTGCTGAACCTGACAATATGAATTAATTCATGTGTTATAATATATAATATAAATGGGAAGAGTTCCATACCGGGTGGTTGTTTTAATGCTGCAAGAATGGAATGGTCCTGAAGGCATATTTTATAAAAATCATATGTTGACGAACTGAGCGATGTATCTTTTAGCCGGCCCTTATAGCGGATAATCTGTGCAAAAGGCCTGTCGGTTATTTCATCGGGGCAAAGATTAACCAGGGTTTTGACATCATACCTGCGGTGAAGCCACTGAGTTTCCGACATCTTATAGGAGTTGCTGACAAGCTCCTCTGCCATTGCGGCTGAATTGTTTACCACTTTGAGCTGATCCGGGTTGAATTTTTCCAGTTGTTTCATTATAAATTTACTTTTACCACTGAGCACACAGAGGACATATTGTAATTACAAAGAGCTGTCTTTGTGTTTTCTGTGCATTCGTCACTCCGGTGAAAACCGGAGTCCAGATAGTTAGGGTTCGCTCAAAAATAAGTTCGCAATTTTAAGTGTTGAGGCGCCCGGCTGGCAAGGCGCGAAAGCGCAGGAATATCAGGCATATTCCGAGCTTTCGCAACGCAGCCAGGCGGGATGCATCGGCGCTTAAAATGTGAAGTTATTTTTGAGCGAGCCCTTAGTCCGCCAACGCACTCTGGCAGACTTGAAAAGACTGGATTCCGGCTTTCGCCGGAATGACAGGAAACGATATTTTTGAACTTTTTACGAGTTCATCAAAATTTATATTATTAATAAAATTGTGGACAAATAACAATAGATAGTGTTAAAAATAAAATTCGTTTAACTAAATTATGATAATTGGAGGTGATTTATTGAGCAGTGTGGTTAAAAAACGGAGAAAGAAGATGCGAAGACATAAACACAGAAAGCTTTTGGCACGCACACGCCATCAGAGAAGAAAAAGGTAAATAAGGATTAAGGAATAGAGGATTAAGGATTAAGGATTAAGGATTAAAAAAATATCGTGATTTGCCGTTACAAATACAGCCATCTGTTTGACTTGGCTTGTTATTTAATAAATTTCTGCCTTTAGAGTCCTAATTCCTAATCCTTTAATCCTTCTAATCCTCTAATAATCCTCTAATTGAATTCTCCTTTAAGATATTTAAAAAATTCTGAATCTGTTGAAAGAACAACAGAGCAGTTTTCATCAAGCGACTCATTGTAAATTTCAAGGGTCTTGACAAATGAATAGAATTTCGGGTCTATTCCAAATGCTTCGGCAAATAATTTAGTTGCCTCTGCATCGGCCTTTCCTTTTATTCCCTGGGCGGTTCTGTAAGCCTCTGATGTTATTTTTTTCAAGTCCCGCTCTTTTTTGCCTAAAATTTTTCGGGATTCACCTGTTCCTTCTGAACGAAATTTTTCAGCTATCTGACTGCGTTCCGCAATCATTCTGCCATAAACAGATTTTCTAACATCTTCTACATAATTAATACGCTTGATCTTAATATCGACGAGTTCGATTCCGAACTTAACAAGTTTGGGTTGAGCCTGTTCCAATATGCCTTGAGTTATCTTTTCCCTGCCGGTAGTAATTGAATACATGTCACGCCGTTTTTTCTTTTCACCTTCCATGTCTTTTTCAAACACTTCCATCTCCCTGTTTGACTTGCGAACGGTTTCAATAAGCTTATGGGAGGTTATAAAGTTTCTTACTGCCGGATCGATGATATCATCAAGCCTTCCCAAACCGCTTACAGTATTATTTACGGTCTGGAAAAATTTGATTGAATCGACAATTTTCCACCTTGCAAATGTGTCAACCCATATATAGGTCTTTTCCAGGGTCGGTATCTGACCCGGATCCCCATCCCAGGCTAAAATGTTTTTTGGAAAAGAGTTGACGTGCTGTATAAAAGGGATCTTGAAGTAAAGACCAGGGTCTGTTTTTGGATCGCCGACGACCTTCCCGAATTGAGTAACTACCACCTGCTCGGTTTCATCGACAGTATAAGCTGAAGCAAATGCAATAAGAAAAAGCGCAATTGCAGCGACAATTAAAATTATACCTTTAGATTTCATTTTTGCTCACCGATTTGTTTTCCAAGATTAAGTAAAGGTAAAAGATTCTTTTGTTCAGAATCTATAATATATTTCTGGCCAAGCTTTGGAAACAGCTCTTGTATCATTTCAAGATAAAGCCGCCTTTTAGTAACATCCTTTGCTTTTACATATTCTTTATAAACAGCCGTAAACCTTGCGGAATCACCCTTGGCCCTGTTTATCCTGTCTAAAGCATACCCTTCTGCCGCCTTGATGGTTCTTTCCGCCTCGCCTTTGGCGGCAGGTATGGCCTTGTTATAATCCTCTTTGGCTTTATAAATCATTTGTTCCTTTTCCTGGACCGCCTGGTTGACTTCGTTAAACGAAGCCTGTACAGGCCCGGGAACGTTGGTCTTTTTCATTTCTATTGTTACAATATTAATGCCGGCCTCTGCATTATCCATCTCTTTTTGCAGGATTTGCCTGGCTTCAATTGCAATTTCCTCCCGTTTTGAAATAACCTCGTTGATACTCCTGTCGCCCACTACAAGACACATCGCTGCTTCCGACATATCTGTGAGCAGTTTGGGTACGCCTTGCACTTTGAACAGATAATTATAAGGATCCTTTATTCTGTACTGGACAATCCATGGAACCAGCCCCACATTAAGATCTCCGGTAAGCATAAGGGATACATTGATAGCGCTGCCTGTCGGGAAACGTTCTCTAATGTTTCTTCCTGGTGTGCGGAAGCCAAACTCCTCTTTATAGACACGTTTTATCTTTACCTTTGTTATTTTTTCAATTCCTGCAGGCAGCTTGAAATTAAGACCTGACTGGCTGGTGCGGACATATTTTCCAAACCTCTGGACAACCCCGACCTCATCCACTCCGATAGTATAAAACATCGAAGAGCCGAAAAACAGGGCGATTAGAACAAGAATAATAATAGGGCCGCCGGGCAATTTGAACCCTTTAAATTTTTTTATAAGTTCATCCACACCCGGTGGCGCTCCGCCTCTGCCCGCACCCTGTTGTCTCTGCTTAAGGTTGTCCCAGTCCCAATTCATAGATTTAATATCCTGTAAATATTGATGAATTCATCCTTCGCACTTCGTTGCCTTGATATTTTTATGTAATGTAATTTACAAGTCATGCCAAGTCAAGCTAAAACCTAAATTGAGCGATTTTTTACTCGATCTGCACCGATCTCTTGCGCATCAAGGATTCGCGAAAATCCTCGACATATCCACGGGTATGCCTGTGGTTTTCGCAAACCCTTATGCATCAATATCTC
>JAYENE010000154.1:0-4095 GCA_034721935.1 Thermodesulfobacteriota bacterium | reverse complement strand
AAGGGAACAGGATATTTTGATGCAAGATGGTCTGATCCCGGCAACAAAAAGAAATTCTCCAATTCTGGTTATGGTTTTTATGACTGGTCAATACATCGCGCTGCAGAGCAGTTAAGAAAAAATGATATTATGCCGGTGGTTGTCGATGATACGAAAAGACTCTTTGAGCCGGGCGAGTGTCCCGAAGCCGCCCTCTATTGCGGGTGGTACAGGCTTTCACATTATGTAGATGCATTCACATGGCAGCCTGGTTCTGTCGGATATCACATAGCCAGCGGAGAGTGCGCTACCTTAAAGAGAAAAAGCAGTCGGGTTTGGTGCAAAATAATGCTTGAAAAGGGAGTGGCCGCCACAATAGGTCCTGTCAGCGAACCATATATCCAGGCCTTCCCTGTGCCGGCGATATTTTTCGGGTTTCTTACCGAAGGCATCCTGAGCCTCGTAGAATGTTATATAGTTAGCACACCATACCTCTCCTGGAAGATGGTACTGGTAGGTGATCCGCTCTACCGACCGTTTAAAAAGAAATTTTAATCAGACCCCAGTACGATCTGCCGGACCTACGGGGCAGGCAGGATTAATTCCGGTTAAATAGGTACTACATTTAACAAGGCAGGATAATCAGGATATAAGAAAAAAATACCTTGAAGAACAGGGTTTAACCGCAAACTCACGCAGAGAGACCTTTGAATTTTGTCATTTCGAGGAGTGTTAACGACGAGAAATCTTAATAATTCAAGTCTGTTAAGATTTCTCCCTTTGGTCGAAATGACAAATAAAGACAGTTTTGCAAAGGTCTCGCAGATGGACACAGACATCTGTGAAATTTTGTGTGTGTCCGTGGCTGAAACAAAATTCTTTGCGGTAAAAAATATAAAAAATCACCGCCAAGAACGCCAGGGCGAAAGTGCGGGACGTCCATAAATAAGTAAACAACTTATTCAAGCCGTGAACGGCTACAATAATTTAAATCCTGAATATCCTGTAAAATCCTGTCTAAACAGACCTCAGAATACGACACCCAAATTGAGGAGTATTTTTGGACAATACGGTAATTGTTTAGTAGCTACAAATCAATACATACAATTTTTATTTACAATAACCACCATATATTGTGGTTTATGACAAAACGTCAAGGTGATGAATGTCCAATTTATCTCAAAAATAGCTATAACATATTGTATTATTGGTAATTAATAACGAATTCTATATTTTTAATTCCGAGGTCTGTCTAAAAGAATAAAATGTGTACTCGTGAATTCGCCGAAGAAAATTTTTATCGTATAAAGGAGATTTATAAATGTCTTCTGCAAAAGATAAAGCTATAACCTAAATTGAGCGATTAGCCTTTATAAACTTTGGCAACATAGGATTCAAATTCGACCCTGGCCAATTTTCTCAATGATTGGGCCTTCTCCACTTTTTCTATCCTGGACACGTATTCTATGGCCTGTTCGATATCTTCGGGAATTCGCATGGATCTTACTTTCATTTTGTTTTCTCCATCAACAGCCTTACAGCGCTGTATTCATCGACAAGAGTCTCATCCCCTTTAGTGTGATCAGAGCAACATTTAACTATCGTAATTATGTTGACCATAATATTTTTTTCCACTATAAATGCATCGATGTATCTTTTCACTTTTCCGGTATCAACAATCTCCTTTTGTACGACATCATGGATAAAAATAGTGTCTCAAATTGAGTTCAACTTCAGGAGGGAGTAAGATAAAATGTGCGGAATTTTTGGATATAATGGTGTAAAACCAAATGGCGTAAAAAAATTATTGGAAGGCATCCATAGACTTGAACATCGCGGATATGATTCTATGGGCATAGCATTTTTAAGCAATGATAAGGTTGAGTGTTTTAAAGTAGCTGAAGATGAAAAGACTGGTTTTGATATAAAAGATTTAGCTAAAAAGATCCCCAACAAAAAAGTGATTTGCAATATTGGAATCGGTCATACCAGATGGGCGACTTATGGCGGGAAGACTGTAAACAATGCTCATCCGCATTTTAGTAATGGTTTGCTTATTGTGCATAATGGTAATGTTGAAAATTTTGAAACATTAAAAAAAGAAATAGACGGCCACACACTTTATTCAGAAACTGATTCCGAAGTCATTGTTAAGCTGATCGATAAGATATTCCAGGAAACCGGCAATTTGGTAAAGTCAATTGAGCAGGTTATGGGGATGCTTGTTGGGGCTAATGTGATACTTCTTATGAGTAAAGATCATCCTGGTCACTTGTTTGCGGCTAATAAGGGAGGAACATTACTTTTGGTAGAATCTGATGCCGGTGTTATTATTGCTTCTGATCCAGCCGCGTTTGAAGGGTATCATATTATAAAGAAAAGAAACCTTGAAACAAATGAAGTGGCAGTTATACATCCAGATTCCTGGGATATCATCGCCAAAGAAGTTGTTGCTGTTGAGAAAGATTATTTTCAGGACATTGGTAAAAATGGCTGTGATTATTATATGGAAAAAGAAATTTTTGAGCAAGCCGCAGTATTGCAGGGGACAATGAGCGGACGCTTGATTCTTGATAAAGGCAATGCCCGGCTTGGGGGCATAAATGAAATAGCAAGGGAACTAAGAAACGTAGAGACATTTCATTTTGTCGGGTGCGGCACAGCCTATAATGCCTGCTGCTATGCCACTTTACTTTTTAATCGTTTTGGCATAGCAGCCCGTGCCTGGATTGCTTCTGAATTTTGTTATTCTCATCCGGTATTTGGCCCCAATGATGCTTTTTTCTTTATTTCTCAATCCGGAGAAACAGCAGATACCATTGAAGTGGTTGAGGAAATACAGATAAAGGGAAATATCTGCCTTGGTATAGTAAACGTCCCGGATAGCAGAATTGCGCGCTTAACCGACGCTGGTGTTTATATCAGGGCAGGCAAAGAAAAGGGCGTTGCTTCAACAAAAGCATTTACAGCTCAGTTGGTTACGATAGTGCTGCTGGCAATATATCTGGCCCGGCAAAGAAAAATGACGATAGATACCGGCATGGGAATTATTGAAGAACTTACTCTTATCCCAGAGAAAATCGAAAAAGTTCTCAATCAGAAAAACAGTATAAAGCAATTGGTAAAAAAATATAAAAATTATAAAAATTATTATTTTTTAGGCCGCTATTTTAATTCAATTGCAGCTCAGGAAGGAAGCCTTAAGCTTAAAGAAATTTCTTATATGCATGCTGAAAGCTATCCTCTGGGGGAGATGAAACATGGCCCCCTGGCTTTAATTGACCCTTCGTTTTGCAGCGTTGTCATCATTCCCAATGATTCCGTACATTCAAAAGGAGTGATTAATGTTCGAGAAATAAAGGGAAGGGACGGTGTTGTGATAGCGATTGTTGAAGAAGGCAATAATTTTGAATTAGCAGATGATATTATTAAGATTCCGGAAATTAAGCCAAGGTATGAATATTTATATCCAATAATAGCCGTAATTCCTTTGCAGTTGTTTTCTTATTACATGGCATTGGAGTTAAATTGCAACCCTGATAAACCAAGAAATTTAGCAAAAACTGTAACAGTTGGATAAAAAGTATGCCTCGACACTTAGGGCTCGACAAAAAAATAACTTCACATTTCAGACGCCGATGCATCCCGCCTGACTGCGTTGCGAAAATTCTGAATATGCTTGATATTCATGCTTTTTCGCGCCTTGTCAGCCGAGCGCCTCAACACCTGAAATTGCGAACTTATTTTTTGCCTAACCCTTATGGGTAAAGGGGATAAGCGCTAAGTTGTTTTTTGCCCAGGAGGGACTGAAAAAAAATGAACACCCGCCGTGCCCGCGCCCGTCGCGGCAGGTCGAACGTCCAACATCGAATGTCGAAAAGATGAACTCAGGGAGAGCCAGCAATGGTTAAAACTTATTCAGCGTGTGCCACTAATTAGTGCCTGAACGAAAACCCCCTCTTATTGTCATTTCGACCATAGGGAGAAATTTTTTTTCTCGTTCCCATGCTCCAGCGTGGGAACGCATACCATATGGGTTCCCACGCTGGAGCATGGGAACCAGGCAGTCCGCCAAAGGGCTCTGACAGAATCGAAATAACAGCTTTTGGTTAGTTT
>JAYENE010000153.1:0-4129 GCA_034721935.1 Thermodesulfobacteriota bacterium | reverse complement strand
TGGCAAGGGTTTCCTTTGTGAATCCGTTCTCAATATCGTCACCGGTTCCAGCCAGACCAACTACCATGCCATAGCCTACCAACTGGTTATCCCTGACTCCGCCGATACTGGAAACGTCCTTGATACGGGCAGAATAGGCATGAGACGCAACAAATAGACTAACTATTAAGAAGATAGCGATATATTTGAGAATTTTGCCTTTTTTCATGAAACTATCCTTTCAAATTAAAATCCCAAATTCCAAGTATCAAATTACAAATAAATCCCAAATTTCAATATTCAATGACCAAAACATGTTTAGACCGGTTTGAGATTTTGAACCTGCCCGCAATGCCTTTGTATGGATTCATCGAAGTATCATAAGCAGGCGCCTACCAACGTGCTTTTACTGTTAATGTAATTACAACGCATGGCAGGCGGGTTTTGGTCATTGTAATTTATTTGCTATTTGTGATTTGTCATTTGTTATTTAGAATTTGCAATCATCAATCCTAAAACGGCCATGCCCAATCTACAATGCGCGTCAGCCATCCCGGTCTCATTTTGTCATTAACCACGCCCTTGCCTGTATAAACAATCTTTGCATCGGCAATGTACTGTGATGATACAACATTGTCCGAGGCAATATCCTCGGGTCTGATAATACCGGAAACAACAATGTACTGATCTTCGGCATTTATAGCCAACCGCCGTCTCCCCTCTATGGCGAGATTGCCATTAGGCAATATCCTGACGACCCTGGCCGTTATTTTTGCCTCTAATTTGCCGTCACGGCTCGTTTTGCCCTTGCCCTTAAGAGAATTGGAAGACGTGCCTCCCAACCCGATTGACGTACCAAACCTTGTGTTCTGCTCCATCATCTTTTTTTCCAATCCCAAAAGGCTTGTTATCCCGGCAGTCGTACTCGTATCCCTGCTGGTGCTTGTATCGGCTGAATTGCTGCCCGAGGAATACTCGTCTATGACTATTGTAATGATATCATCAACATGCCTTGCTTTATTATCGGTAAAAAGCGAATTTTTCGCATTTTCGCCTGGCCAGATGGATCCTGTGGGCGGAAGCGATATTTTCTCCTTTGGAACCGGAACAGGCTCATCTTTTTTTACCATATTAATATTTGAAGAACATCCGGCAATAACGAACAGGGAAAGAACACCTAACAAGACTATGTTGAGTGGTCGAGCAGAGAAATGGTTGCTGGTTGCTCGTTGCTGGTTGCTCGTTGCTGGTTGCTCGTTGCTGGTTACTGGTTGATTGGGGAAATGATCGAGTAATCGAGTGGTTAACAAGTTATTATTGTTTGATTTCATATCGTTCACCTTAAACCTGCGTTAAGCAGTTAGCTTTTAGCAACCTGCCGCGACGGGCGCGAGCACGGCGGGTTAGCCTTTAGCTTTGTTTTTTAGCAGTTAGCTTTTAGCGGTTAGCTTTTAGCTAAGAGCAAACCGCTAATGGCTAATCGCTCATTTAAAACCCCACCTTCACCAGAGAATTACCCGTCACCCTGGCATAAATCACCTTTTTAGATGATACATTCCTGACCTTTATCAATTCCCCGCGCATTCCATCCTGCTCTGACAGTCCAATGGTCGTTATTCTCATCGGGCCGTTTTCAAAAACAATTTTTACCGGCTTCCCCCTCTTTACCATGGGTATGCTTCTCACCATATTCCCGGTTATTTCGGTATTTGGTTTAACATTAGTGCGAAGTTTCATACCAACAACAGCATCATGGCTCGAAATAATATTTGAGGGCAAGCGGTTAAACCACTTTTTGACCAATCTCACATCATCACGGTTAATCCTGACATTTCTACGAAGAGACTTTGTGCTGACCACAACATCCATCGCTACCTCTATCCTTGCTCTGACCCTTTTTCCATTCAGAAATTCGCCATTTTCATAGCACCTGACGGTAAAGGAAGAATTTCCGATAAAATCTTCATTCCTTCTGCTCATGACCCGACAGGTGATTTTTTTTCCTGTCAGTTTCAAACCAGACACCCTGGTGGGGAATTCCACCCGCACAGCACTTTTCGGCCAGGGCATGTTCTTCTCAACATATGTCCTGACATACGCCTTTATCATTTCACCTTTTATCACTGTCCTGGCAGCCGCACACAAATGACTGTCGAAAAAAAGTAACGAAACAACACTCGCAATTAAAAAAGACCTCATTAAGTGGTCGAGTAGTCGAGTAGTCGAGTGGTTGTTATTATTTGATTTCATATCGTTCACCTGAATTTGAACAATTAGCTATGAGAATTAAGGATTAGAGAATTATCTCCTTACTCCTTACTCCTTACTCCTTACTCCTTACAATTTACAACTTACCTCTTAAGACCATTGGCCATCTGCAACATGGCATCCGCTGTTTGAATGGCCTTTGAATTTGTTTCGTATGCTCTCTGGCCCACAATCATCTTAACCATCTCATCCACGACATTTACATTTGACATCTCTAAAAAACGCTGTGAAATAGTGCCGTTTCCGTCTTCTCCGGGATTTCCGACAGTAGCGTAACCGGAGGCATCTGTTTTGTCATAGAGATTTCTTCCCAGGCTGGTAAGCCCGGCGGGGTTGGCAAACCTGGCAAGCTCTATTCTCCCGATCGCCAGGGGATTGCCTTGCTCATCGCTTGCCGTCCATGTACCTCCGCTGTCAACGGTAAAATGTACCATTTCCAGAGGTACTTCCACTGCAGGTATCAATTTAAGCCCTTCGGAATTACACAGAGAGCCATCCTTATCAACCTTGAAACTGCCTGCCCGTGTGTAAACCGTGCGCCCATTATCATCAAGCTGGAAAAAGCCATCCCCTTCAATAGCAAAGTCAAATGGATTATCAGTCTGCATATAATCACCCTGGCCAAACATTTTTTGAACAGCCACCGGTTTTACGCCCATACCGATTTCTATGCCCACCGGCAACTGACTCCCGCCGGATGTCTCGGCCCCTGATTTCGAATATATCTGATACATGAGATCCTGAAAATCGGCCCTTGCCTTTTTAAATCCCACGGTATTGATATTGGCCAGATTGTTCGCAACAACGTCCTGGCTTATCTGCTGCGCTTCCATGCCGGTTGCGGCTGTCCATAAAGCCTTTATCATGTTAATCCTCCCTTTTCATTACAATTTCCCGATGCGGTTTGTTGACAATTTGTCCTGTTCCGATAGAGTCTGAATTGCTTTCTGGTACGATTCAAAAGTGCGCTGTATATTGATCATTTCAACCATTTCTTTTATAACCTTGACATTGGAAAGCTCAAGGTATCCGGATTGGACACGTGTATTTTCTTCCTCTTTTGCGCCCGCCAGGTTATCAGGATTACGATAGAGACCAGTATTAAGTTTGACAAGGGTAGCCGGCTTGCTAAAACTTACGATCTTTAATGCATCAAGTTCATCGCCATCCACACTTATCACGCCATCCTGACTTATCCGGATATCGTTCCCCTTAATGACAATTTTTCCACCTCTGCCAAGGACATAATCTCCGGATTGTGTAATTAGCTCTCCGTCCTTATTGAGCGTAAACCTTCCATCTTTTGTATAGGCAACGCCGGTTTTTGTCTGAACAGCAAAAAATCCCTTCCCGTCTATTGCCAGATCCAGAACATTGCCGGTTTTCTGCATAATTCCACGGGAATAATCGACGGTCACCGCCGATCCCTGTACTGGTCTGCCTTCATTAACGCCCTTTTCGGAGTTTGTCTTTAAAAAATGGAACCGCTCTGCCTTGAAACCGGGAGTGTTAACATTGGCAATATTGTGCGTGACGGAATTAAGCCGGCTAATCTGTTCAACAGCCGTATTTGCCAGTATCTCAATACCATTAATCATGTTTTTGCCCCCTTTCCTGCATACGAAATAAAGCAATTTGCATGCCATAGAGAGCAGAAGGTTAGAAGGTTAGAGGGTTGGAAGGGCAGAAGGTTAGAGGGTTGGAAGGTTAGAGGGTTAGGATGCAGGCAATTTTGTTTATAACAGGAAATTTTTTCCCATTCAAAAGATGAACGTTCAGCATCGAATCGGGAGCATTACCAATTTGTTAAAGCCGAAAACATAAACTCTATTCAGGCGGGGTAAACCCGCCCCTACGAAATTTGATGCACGTAACCCGTAGG
>JAYENE010000152.1:0-4139 GCA_034721935.1 Thermodesulfobacteriota bacterium | reverse complement strand
TGGGAGCCTCTTCTTATTCTGTTGAAAACCATGGTCAACTGGCTACTGTATGGGAACCACTAATCGAATCCGCGCGCAAATGGCTCAAAGCTGCCCGGAAAGACTGGATAAAGGCCAACAAACGAATCCAGGTTGATTACCCGTTACGTCACAGATACGGTATCGTCCCCAATGCTCTCATACGCGCCTCCCTTCCTGATATTTACCGCCTGAATAAGGAACTGGGCAAGAACAGGACCAGGAAGCTGGCGCGTCTAATCGAAGATGGCTTTTTCTTCAAAGCGGAGAACACGGAAGTCTCGTCCATGACAGCGGCTGATTACTTCCAGTATTGCAAAATCGCCTATATAGCCGGAAAGCGCAAAAAGGAGACAGTCGATGAATCTTTGTCTGGTCGAGAGATGTATAGCCGATATGCCGACGGCCGGCACGAAGGGCTTCTGGACATAGATCCAGCCTCCGAGCAGGAGTTTGCCGATTGGATCGATGGAAAGCATCCCAAAAGAAGTGTTGGTGGGCACCCGTGGGAAATTAAGCGAGGGGGCAACACAACGCACATAGACCTTATGGTTTCGCGCGCGTCCTCATACCGGCAAAAGGGTTTTAAGGTTGAGCTGCGAGGCGAATCTATCGGCAGAATGGTGGAGACGATGCGCATGTTCCTGGCAATCCACGAGGCAAAGCTTCCCATTTCTATTGCCAATCCAGAGGGCGTCCGCAAACGACTTCTGGCTCAAGACAACATCGGAATCATCCCGTCTTACGCCTTCCTGCACAGGGCTAACCAGCATTTCAGCCGGGATGAAGATGTGTTCGACGTCATGCACTACGATGAGCTTGGCCGATTCAAGCGCCGGATAATCCCTTTCATCACATGGGAACCGTTGCCTATCCTTAAGCCAAGAAACGCCTGAATAGCGACGAAAATCGATAGGTTTTATAGTTTCAGATAAAACAAAATAAGATCAAGAATGAGTGAAAACAAGCGCATTCATCAGATTGCCATAGCGCTACGGCCTTGACTGGCAGGGTTTTTGGCTCGCACCGATCAATCGTTAGGCACTTTTTTAATTTGTAACTACTCACGTAGGCGGAAATATCTGATTCTTGCATCAAACATGGCTTTAAAATACGCTTTTTCCTAACCACGCCAGGGCGTGGCCTTCAGCCTATCCACCTGAGTAGTTACAATAATTGTTATTCTAAAAAATAGTGAATGTTCACAGACTAATTGTTATGGCAAAAGAAATTGAGGTGAAATTATGATATTGGTCCAACAAATAAAAAAAGAAGTGGCTGGATTGCCTAAAGTGCAACTTAAAGAATTTCGAGCATGGTTCGAAGAGTTTGACGCATCAGAATGGGACAAGCAATTTGAGGAAGACGCAGCTTCGGGAAAACTTGACGACATTGCCAACAGGGCAGTGTCGGATTTTAAGAAAGGAAAATTTAAAAAGCTATGAATCATTTCACCTCCCCTTCTTTTTGGAATGACTACGAAAAGCTCCAAAAGCACATTCAGGAATTGGCAGATAAGAATTTTGAGATTCTCAAAGAAAACTCGATGCATCCATCATTACACCTTAAAAAGTGGGGAGTTACTGGTCTGTGCAAGTAGGGAAGAAGTATCGTGCAGTTGCCATCGAAATGGAAGAGGGTTGTTATGGTTTTGGATTGGGACTCACGCTGAATATGATAAGCTGTTGAAATAAGGGGTTACAACAAACTGATGTGCTATTGGGCGGTAAGAGACCTTGGTATTGGTATGGCTCAAATAGCATAAAAAAGAAAATATCGGATCAATCAAGTATAATGAGATTCTTATTAAACATCATAAAAGTGATCTTGTTTCCCGTAAGAATTCTAAATAATATCATATATGGCAGGTCTTTATCGGCTGTTGCTGGATACGCGTGGTACTCGAGAGAGGAGTATAAAAAAGTAATTGAAACTTCAAAGGATGAATTAGGCATTTTAGTCGCAACATACGATAAATGGAAAGACACTGCGGATAGAACTATTAAAGAAATGAAAGATGAAGGTTGGACTGTAATCAAGGTAAAAGTTAAAAGTGATGATTTACAAAAATGGTTGAACAAAAGTTATTTGGTCAACATTTCAGAAAATCGTAAGAAATACGTAGATTATCGTTTACATGAATTCTTTGATGATGCACTAATATAATGTGTTTGCACAACAAGACGTTGGGTGTTTAATGGCCAAGCTAAACATATCCATATGAGGTTGCCATCAGTTGATTTTGCTGTCGAACGTGTAAATGAAAAAATGGGTCAAGTCTGCTTTTGACTCTTTACAGAAATGATTAAGTACAAAAAGATCGCGAAAACGGTTGAGGAGCCTGATGTTGTCAAGTGTGATGTCTGCGGGAAAAAGTATCCCGCAACTGATCTCGAAACCCAAGAGTTCCAGCACATCCGGTTCACAGGTGGCTACGCCTCAGTATTTGGAGACGGAACGCAGGTGGAGTGCGACATCTGTCAACATTGCCTGCAGAAACTGATTGGAAAATGTTGCAGGCAGAAGCTGGAAACATATCGGGATAGGACTCCCCATCACTGAGGAGCCCTCCCACACCACCTGGCATACGGATCGCGTACCTCGGCGGTTCGGCTGGTAAAGATAACATCGGTTGTGAGTACTCCCACCGATTTTACAGGGTTTTCAGAATTCGTACGCTACTGGCATTTCAGCTCCTGCTGCAGTATGCAAATAAGTAACTCATCCCTACTCACCACAACCATTTACTCGTACCATTCGGTACGGGCACCGTTCAGGCCTTCACCGGGGTGAGTCCTCCGTGGTATTCACGGCTCGTTTCTCCTGCGGCTACTATGCCCTTCAGGCTTCGCTCTTTAAGCTACGCCCTGACAGGCTGCTGACTTCTTCCATGCGGTCGGAGCAGGTTGCCCTGCCCTCAGCCCTTTTCTGCCGCATGCGGCTTACCGTGGCACATGGAAGACCTCCCGGGGTAAACACATGTCTTTCAATACGTGGGCGCCGAGTATACGGACAGAGCTTATAATGGATAGAGGACTTTACCTTGTGTTGCAGGCTCGTCCCACTCATGCACGCCTGACTCGATTTCTGTTCGTCACCCCGCTTGCGGTGGCGTAGCCGCAGGCGAAGACTCGTACTTTCGCGGTACCCTGCCTCAACAAAGCTACTGCCTTCCGAGGCACCGTCACCGATACCCCGTTGTAATACCACTACACCCTTCGCCTCCATCCGGCTAGGTCTAAGCTTGTCAAACGATTTATTACATGATATGTTTAACTCACTTTTAAGAACATGTGCCGTGCCCGGCACACAACAATGCAAATGCAACGGAGCGCAAAAAGCCGAGCCGATTTTAGGTAAATTCAAAGGGTTAGCGGCTTTTGTGTCAGCTCATTTTAGACGTTCGGCAGAAAAAACATCTATTACGAACTGAATAATGGTTGAACTTAAAATAACAAAAATGAGATAATGCATGATAATATTTGAATGGGATCCACGAAAAGCAAAAACCAATTTTGAAAAACACAGTATAACTTTTGATGAAGCGAGTACTGTTTTTAAAGATACTTTAACTTTGACTATAGAGGATCCATTACATTCAGATGATGAAGAAAGATTGGTACTTATTGGAATGTCATCTAAAAATCGTCTTTTAGTTGTAGTACATATTGAAAGAGAAGAAAATATAAGGATTATTAGTGCCAGAAAGGCCGTAAAAAGAGAAAGGAAATATTATGAAAATAATGTCTAATGATCCAGATATGCTGGAAGAATATGATTTTAGCAAAGGGGTAATAGGCAAATATGCAAAAAGATATGCAGGAGGAACAAATGTCGTTGTTATTGATCCTGATTTAGCTGAATTTTTTCCAGATCATGATTCTGTTAACGAAGCTTTGCGATCATTAGCTAATGTTATTAAAAAAAGAGAAAAAAGGGTTGCCCAACATTCGGCTGTAAACACTTTTTGAGAAGTGGTGTAAAAAAATCCTGCAAACCATAGTGAATTAACGGCGGCAAAGTGAATAATACGCCAAATTCTAAAAATTATCGAAAAATTGAGAAAATCCGAACCAGGCGCTGGAGATGGACTGGGTAAAGCCGTGCCGTTTTTGAAAAGC
>JAYENE010000151.1:0-16058 GCA_034721935.1 Thermodesulfobacteriota bacterium | reverse complement strand
TACCACTATTTCTTTATAGTTATGGCAAGTTCTTTCTTTACGATTTCTTATTCGTGAGTTTTTCCTGGTTTAAATTTGATTATACCTGAAGCGCATTTATTTTCAAAAAGCTAAAGTGTTACAAAAATTTGAACCCAGGTTGACTATACCTCGAAAGGCCACAACTTGCGATTTTTCGCTGGCCATGAACACCAATAGCTGCGTTACTCAGGCTTGCAATAGCCTGCTATTCCGCGCCTTCGTGCCTTGCTCTTGATGCTCATTGCTCACCGAAAAAAACGCAATTTGCAACCTTCCGAGGTATATATCCCTGATCGCCCGAAGTAATCTACCAGTATGCCAGGGTTATTGCTTCCAATACCATCAACACCAATATCGGCAAAAGGCTTAACAAGATTTGGAGTATCTATATTCCATATAAAAACCTTCAAACCGTTCTTATGAGATAATTCAACAAATTCCGCATCAACAAAATTATATTTCATAACCAGCGCATCAGCCGATGCCTGATCTGCAATACTTGTGTCAACAGGACATCCAACCATGAGAACGCCTGTTTTAATATTGCTATCTATTTCCTTAACGTTTTTTACAAGTCTGTGCCAGAATGAAATAACATAAACATTGTCTTCAAAACTGTTCTTTTTTATCTGTTCAACAACTATTCTTTCTGTACCTTTCTCCTTAAGCTCAATTACAAGCTTAACCTTTTTATCAATTAATTCCATAACCTCCTGAAGAGTTGGAATACACTCACCCTTTCCGGCATCATACTTTTTTAGTTCAGATAAAGTATAATTATTAACCGGTCCGGTTCCGTTGGTCGTCCGGTCAAGAGTTGAATCATGTATTACAATTAGTTCGTTGTCCTTGCTCATATGCACGTCAATTTCCACAGCATCTACACCAATATCCATTGCCTTTTTAATAGATAACAGAGTATTCTCTGGCTTAATAGCCGCAGCCCCGCGATGTCCCATTATCATCATATTATTTATTCTCCATTAAACTCTTTAATTAAGGGTTCGGCAAAGAATAAGTTCGCAATTTCAGGTGTTGAGGCGCTCGGCTGACAAGGCGCGAAAAAGCATGAA
This sequence comes from Thermodesulfobacteriota bacterium, assembly GCA_034721935.1. GTDB lineage: Bacteria > Desulfobacterota > Desulfobacteria > Desulfobacterales > ETH-SRB1 > Desulfaltia. Next base: position 14,964 of record JAYENE010000151.1, on the reverse strand, counting down.
TATCAAGCATATTCAGAATTTTCGCAACGCAGTCAGGCGGGATGCATCAGCGCCTGAAATGTGAAGTTATTTTTTGTCGAGCCCTAAGATACAGTTAATCATTTTTATGATTCTACCATTAACCTATCCGCCTGGGTAATATCATAAAAACAGGAGTAAAAGATAAAAAAAGGAATTGAAAGTGAAAGAGGTGAAAGCTTGAGAAAAACGACCAAAGAACTTTTTTGTTAAAGCATCTCCAGTGGCAACACAACATGCTGTTGCAAAAGCAAGAATGAACCAGAGCAATAGGCTTACCTCAGTTACTTTCTTGATTTTTTCTTTTTTTTGTCTCTTCTTCTCTGAGAATCTTTTTTAATATTTTGCCCACGTTGGTTTTTGGCAGCTCTTTTCTGAATTCGATTTCAGTTGGAAATTTGTACTTAGCCATCCTGTTTATGCAAAAATCAAGAAGCTCTTTCTGTGTTGCAGATTCGCCTTTTTTTAGCACAACAAAAATTTTAATCGCTTCACCTCGGGTTGGGTGCGGCACTCCAATGGCACAAGCTTCCAGCACCTTGGGATGCTCATAAAAGACCTCTTCAATGTTGCGCGGATACACATTTAAACCGCCGGATATAATCATATCCTTTTTGCGGTCAACAATAAAAAAGTAGCCGTCTTCATCCATCCTGGCGATATCTCCTGTGTGAAGCCAGCCGTTTACCAGGGTTGCCGCTGTTTCTTCCGGCATATTCCAGTAATTTTTCATAACCTGGGGTCCCTTAATGAGAAGTTCGCCGGTCTCTCCAACAGGGACATCTGTTTTTTTCTCAACCAGATCAACTATGCGGCACTGCGTATCCGGAATAGGCACGCCAATACTTCCAGCCTTTCTTTTGCCATGGACAAAGGGATTTATATGGGTTACAGGGCTGGCCTCAGTTAAACCAAACCCTTCTACAATAACAGCTCCTGTCTTTTGTTCAAAATCTTTAATAACTTCAACAGGAAGGGGAGAACTTCCGGAAAAGCAGCCTCTGATTGAAGTTATATCTGCCTTGGCGATATCAGGCTCGTTAAGCATTCCGATTATCATGGTTGGAACAAATGCTACTATTGTTGGCTTGTATTTGTTAATAGCTTCAATAAGTGGTTTTGGTTGAGGCTTTGGAACAAGGATAATTTCCCAGCCCATGCGCATAGACCAGTTCATGCAAGCCGAAAGACCGAAAACATGGAAGAATGGAAGGCAGCCAAGCATTATTTCATTACCATCTTTAAATGTTGGAAACCATGCTGTAATCTGCTGAATCTGTTTGCTAAGATTAGCATGTGTCAGCATTACACCTTTTGAAACACCGGTTGTTCCGCCGGTATACTGGTACATGACAACGTCATCAAAAGAGATGTCCACAGGATGTGGCTTTGAAGAATATTTCGCCAGAACATCCTTCCATTTATAAAGATTATCTGCAGGTTTAACATCTGCTGCAAGCTTTTTCTTTTTGGCGACAAGCTTGAACAGCAGATTTTTTGGAAAAGGAAGATAGTCGCCGATAGATGTATAAATAATTTGCTTTATCTTTGTTTTCGTCCTTAAATCTATCATCCGATTGCCAAGCAGATCAAGGGTGACGAGAACTTTTGAGTCTGAATCATTAAATTGATGAAGAAGCTCCCTGTCTGCATACAGGGGATTGTTCATGACAGCTATGGCTCCTGTCTTCAATATGGCATAATAGCTGACAACGCAGGGAATAAGGTTTGGGAGAAGTATGGCTACACGGTCGCCCTTTTTTATGCCGAAATCATTAAGACAGGTCGCAAAACGGTTTACCATGTCATTCAGCTCGCGATATGAAATCTTGTATCCCTGAAAATTCAGGGCTGTTTTATCCGGGAACCTTCCTGCCGATCTTTCAAGAAACTCCACAATGTGTGTTTCTTTGTATTCCAGTGTTTCCGGGACCTTGTTTCCGTAATGAGCCAGCCACGGTTTGTCCTGATAACCGGTTCCATTTGCCATACCGGTCTCCTTTTCAAAGAATGCGATATTTTTTAATATTATTTGAATTTTATGATTAAATAGAATATTTGTCAACAAACCGTAAAACTTGATGACGTCGTAAAAAGTCAAACATACCGTCATTGCGAGTGAAGCAAAGCAATCTCATAATCTTAACACTTAACACCTGACACTTAACACGTTTTGTAAAATGTTACCGGAGAGTTAGATAATGAAAAAAGCTTTTATGTTCAAGTCAATGCGGGTTGTCGTGGTTCTTGGTTTGTCTGTAGTTGTAGCGGTGCTGCTTATAACTCTGCGACCAAAAACACAACGCCAGGCTAAAACGGAGGCAGAGCGCCTTGTTGAGGTTCTATCTGTTAAATCTGAAGATTTGAATATGATTATAGATGGTTATGGCACAGTTAAACCAAGAGAGACTCTGAAACTTGTCACAGAGATCAAAGGACAGATAATTGACATACATTCATCCTTTGAGGAGGGATCCTTTATCAAAAAAGGCGTTGTTCTGATTAAGATAGATCCGCGTACGTATAGGTTTGAAGTGGACAGGCAAAAGATACAGATTAAGCAAACCAAAGTCGAGATGAAGAAATTGCGACAGGAGATAAAAAACCTTAATGCCAGCATTAAAATTTCAAAGGCTGATACAGCCCTGGCCCAGGCCGACTTTGCCCGATTGAAAAAACTTTCCATTAGAAATGTGGTGTCCCAAACCACGCTTGACCAGGCAGAGCAGAGATATCTTGCAAGCCTTGAGCGTCTGCAGGGGTTTGAAAATCAGTTAGCTTTAACCGGGCCTTTAAAAGAGGAGCTTAAAGCGCAGCTTGATATGGGAAAAGTTATACTTTGCCAGGCAAAGCTCGACCTTGAGAAAACAGGCATTATTGCTTTGTTTGACGGCTGGGTTCTTGAAAAGGGTATTGAAAAGGGGCAGCATGTAAATGCAGGGCAATATATGGGCAGCATTTACAAAGCCGGCGCCTTTGATGTTGAGATTCGGATACCAACAAAAGATCTCAAGTGGTTTGTAACCGATTTAAAGCAAGATGCCATGCCTGATGTTGAAATAATTTTTAGAAGCAACAGCAGCCCCCATAAATGGAAAGGATGTGTCGCGAGGATAAAGGCGCAGATGAATGAAAAGACACGGACACTTCCCGTTGTTGTGGAAATCGACAGGGATTCAATAAAAGATAACATCAAAAGCGGCATTCAATTAAGACCGGGCATGTTTGTGACTGCATTGATAAAAGGAAAAAAGATAAAGCAAATATTTGTGCTTCCGCGTCATCTGGTTCATACCGGCGATGTGGTCTATACTATGACAGATAATCGTTTAAAGATAAGGCCGGTCAGCATTTTGCGCAAAGTTAGGGACCTGGTTTATATTGACAAAGGGCTGTCGAACGGCGACCTGGTGATTAAATCTCCATTATCCGGCGCAGTGGATGGGATGAAGGTTAGAATTAACGCAACTACTCAGGGAGATAGGCTTGAAGGCTGAAGGCTGTTGGGAAAAGACTCATAAAACTCAATAACAGCTTAACCATTCAAGCATACTGTTCCCAAATACGGTTTTTGCCGTTGGGAGGGATTGATCAGTATCCTTCAGCCTTCAAACTAATACTGCCCTTTACCCATAAGTATTGAGACATATTTTTATCCTTAATTAACAATTAGTTATTAACAATTGATTATTGATTATTTGTTTTATGTTTTTATATTTATGCCCCAAAAGCCAATAATAATAGTTAATAATCAATTGATAACTGTTAATTACTAATGGAGAGATAACTTATGGGTAAAGGGCAGGGCTAATAACCTGAACCATTAGAATAAAAGAAAAAAGATCAGTGATGATCAGCGTAAATCTGTGGCTGAATAATTACTTTTAAAGACATCTGCTATTCACGTAACAAATTGAAACGATTTAGGATTTGTGATATACAAACCCTATCTGTATGAAAATTATTGAATTCCTGGGTTATTATCATGGCAAGATATCTGTAAGGAATTAAATTCTCAGCTATTGAAAATTCCTTTCGCTGGATTAAAAGTGTATCAAAATATTAAAGTTGAAGATTATATAGAATCAGTATTATCTTGACAAGCTGATAAAAATTCATTACCTCTGATTCACAGAAAGCCCATAAAATCTTCTTATAGTCTATATGTAAACCAAAGGGATAATGATGCCAAAGTCCATCACACGTACCTACTCACGCTATAGCCGCGATGCGGCCGCCTTGCTCGGCACGTTGATCCGCGAAGCGCGTAATGAGCGCAAACTCACTGCTCAGGAATTGGCCGACCGCGCTGGTATTTCTAGAGGACTGTTGCAACGCATCGAAAAAGGCAACCTTAAATGCGAAATCGGAGCCGTGTTCGAAGTGGCAACCATTGTTGGCGTCAAGCTGTTTGATGCCGATGAAAATGCGCTGACGAAACACCTACGTCAAACCAAGGAAAAGCTGGCGCTACTGCCAAAGTCTGTTCGCAGAAAATCCAAAGCGGTGCGCGATGACTTCTAAGACGGAGAAAGAAGCCTTTGTCTGGATATGGCTGCCGGACGAAACCGAGCCTGTCGTGGCCGGACGGCTTGAAGCTGATAACGGCAATATACTGTTCAACTACGGTAAAAGCTACCTGGATCGTATCGGTGATAGCAAACCCGCGATTGCGATTTACAAACCCGAATTGCCGCTAAAGGCTGGGGTGCTGCCCTTGCCCGAGGGCTTGACCATGCCCGGCTGTATCAGGGATGCCGCGCCTGATGTGTGGGGCCGGCGTGTGATTATCAACAAAAAGTTAGGGCTTAAAGGCGCCGACACTGATACTGCCGAGTTAGATGAACTGATCTACCTGCTGGAGTCTGGCTCGGACCGGATCGGTGCGCTCGATTTTCAGCGCTCCCCTGCAGAGTATGTACCGCGTATCGCTAATAACGTCAGCATGGAAGAATTGATTGAATCAGCAGAACGGGTCGAAAAAGGCGTGCCACTCACACCGGAACTGGATCAGGCGTTGTTCCATGGCAGCTCTATCGGCGGTGCTCGTCCCAAAGCCTTAATTCAAGACCAAGGCAAAAAATACGTGGCCAAATTTTCATCCAGCGCTGATCTGTACAGCGTCGTTAAAGCTGAATTCATCGCCATGCGGTTGGCTGAATTGGCCGGGTTGAATGCTGCGCCGGTAAAGCTGGCCAAAGCGGCAAACAAAGACGTACTCTTGGTCGAGCGCTTTGACCGCGTGCCAAAAGGTGACAAGTGGGCACGAAAGGCCATGGTCTCCGCTCTAACTCTGATTCGCTTAGATGACATGATGGCGCGATACGCCAGCTATGAAACGTTATCCGAAATTATCCGCCACCGTTTTACCGATCCGAAGCATACGCTGAAAGAGCTGTTCTCTCGGCTCGTCTTCAATATTCTGTGCGGCAATACCGACGATCATGCGCGGAACCATGCGGCGTTTTGGGACGGTAAAGCACTGACCCTTACGCCTGCTTATGATATTTGTCCGCAAGGCCGCACAGGTAATGAGGCTTCACAAGCCATGCTCATATCAGGCGACAACAATCTAAGCCAACTCAAAACGTGCCTTGAGACCGCGCACAACTTCCTTCTTTCTGAGGAAGAAGCCCGTGAAACATTCGCTAACCTGACTGCCGCAATCGAACAGCATTGGGAAGCCGTCTGTGAAGAAGCTGAGCTGAATGAAGTGGATAAGAAACTTCTTTGGAGAAGGCAGTTTCTAAACCCCTATTCGGTTGAGCAATAGGCATTAATTTTGAAAAAACAGGATCTTGAGCAGGACAACCTGATGCTGGATAAATGGTTTCAGAAGAACCACATCAACACCCGAGATCTTGAGTTTGACACCACCTATGTCAACGGCAGCAACAACCTGCCGAACCTGAAGCTGGACGATGAAAACTGGAATGTTCGCCTCCTTGAAGAGGAGTTCATAAAACGTATGTGGGACGTGGATGTCCGCACCATCAGCGAACACTTGAAAAACATCTACGAACAAGGTGAAGTCATGCTGGAGGCAACTATCCGGAAATTCCGGATAGTTCAAAAAGAGGGTGGCCGCAAGGCAGTAAAGCAAATTGAATCCTCCAGGAAGAAGGAAGGCAAAAATGCCAAGGAGTAAATCCAGAGGCCCCAAAACGCGTAAATTCATGAACAAACTGTGGCTGAATAGTTATAATTAAAAACAAATTAAAAAAAGATGAACGTCCAACATCGAACGTCGAATAATGATGTCGCTTCGCTATCTAATTTATATTAATTTGCCCACTAATTTCACGAATTAGCACTAATCGTTAGTTTCTATTTAGTGTAAATTCATGTAATTAGTGGACGAAGAAACAAAGCATAATTTTATAATTTCCTATACAACAAAAAAAACGGTTAACAGGCATCATGGAATTTTTAGGAAAATGGTCGATAAATAATCGGGTTACGGTAAATCTTATCATGATTTTTATCATTGTTGCCGGGCTTATTACAGTGATGAATATGCGAAGGGAGATGTTTCCACAGTTTTCTTTGGATATAATCAATGTAAGTGTTGTTTACCCTGGGGCGAGCCCTGAGGAGATTGAGGAGGGTATATGTGTCAAGATCGAGGAGAGTATAATAGGAATTGAAGGAATAGACCGCATTTTTTCTACTGCTTACGAGGGCAGGGGATCGGTTTTGGTTGAACTTGATTCCGATGCCGACACACAGAAAGTGATCGATGATATAAAAACAGAGGTGGATATTATTGACAGCTTTCCGGAGGATGCTGAAGAACCAGTTGTCATCGAAATATTAAACCGGAATCCAGCCATTACAGTGGCGGTATATGGCGATGTTTCTGAGAAATTCCTGCACAAGGAAGCTGAAAAAATCAGGGATGATATTGTAGATACCGAGTCTATTTCCCTAACAAATCTTGTCGGAGTCAGAGACTATGAAATTGCAATAGAGATATCTGAAGAAAATCTCAGGCAATACGGTATTTCATTTGATGATGTTGTAAAGGCCGTAAAGACAGGGAGTATTGATCTCCCGGGCGGGAGTATAAAAACTTCCCATGGCGAGATACTGGTAAGATCAAAGGGACAGCTCTATACGGGTCATGAATTTGAAGGCATTCCACTTATTACTTTAAATGATGGAACGCTTGTTCGGCTTGGACAGGTTGCAAATATAATCGACGGTTTTGAAGATATTGATATGAAAGCAAGGTTTAACGGCAGACCCGCGGCTCTTATCCAGGTGAACAGGACAAATACGGAAGATGTCATCAAGGTTACGAGGTGTGTTAAGGATTATGTTGAAAAACAAAAAGCCAAAATGCCTGAAGGCATGGATATTGCTACATGGTTTGATTTATCGACAATGGTTCAGGACAGGATTAACATGCTGCTTCGCAACGGAGCCCAGGGAATTGTTCTTGTTTTTATTGCCCTGGCGCTGTTTTTAAACCTGCGTCTGGCTTTCTGGGTTTCTATCGGCATACCCATATCCTTTATGGGAGCCTTTCTTGTGCTCGACTTTTCAGGTGAAACAATCAACATGATTTCCCTTTTTGCTTTTATTATGACCCTCGGCATACTTGTAGATGATGCTATTATAATTGGAGAGAATATTTTTACTCATTTCCACAAAGGGAAGTCAGCGTCGGCTGCCGTAGTCGATGGCTTAAAGGAGGTGGGCTGGCCCGTGGTCATGGCTGTTAGCACCACAATTGTTGCATTTATTCCTCTGCTCTTTATTGCAGGAATAATGGGTAAATTTATTGCCGTTATGCCAAGGGCGGTTATAGCGATTTTGATCATATCATTAGGAGAAGCTCTTATCATACTTCCAGCCCATTTGAGCGGCGCTTTGACAAGATCGGCGTTAAAAACCGACAGCAGCCCTTCATGGCACGAACGGATAAGAGTTAAAGTTGAGCATTTACTTAACATTGTGATTAAGAAGTATTATACTCCGGCCTTAAAATATGTAGTAAAAAACAGGTATTTTACTTTTGCCATTGGAGTTGGGGTGCTCATAATAAGCCTCGGCATTGTTGCCGGCGGCTATGTGCCCTTTGTTTTTTTTCCAAAAGGAGAGAGTAACTGGGTTATTGCAGAGGTCGGTTATCCACTTGGAACACCATATGAAATTACCGAGAAAACCATAGAACATCTTGAACAACAGGTCTTTAAATTAAACGATTTATTCAATAAAAAATTAAAAAACAACAAAGATATAATTGTAAATACATTTGCGCTGGTAGGCATGATACCGAGAAGAGACTGGAAACTTGGGGAATCCGGAGGCCACTGCGGTGAAGTATGGATAGAACTGGTCCCATCGGAAAAGCGGCATGATCTTTCCGTAAATACAGTTTTAAACAAATGGCGCAGCCTTACCGGAGAAATTCCAGGGGTAGAAACGCTGACTTTTACAACTCTTGAAGGTGGACCCGGCGGCAATCCTATTGAAATCCAGCTTGCCGGCAAAGATTTTAATCAGCTCAGGCGTGCCGCAGATGAACTTAAGATTGAAATGCGAACTTATCCCGGGACCTTCGATATTACAGACAATTTCAAACCCGGCAAGGAGGAGAAACAGGTTAAAATAAAAGAAGGGGCGAGATCTCTGGGGATAACCATGAGCGATATTGCAAGACAGCTTCGCCAGGCATTTTATGGCGAGGAGGCGGTGCGCATCCAGAGAGGCAGAGATGATATAAAAGTTATGGTAAGATATGACGCTTCTGACAGAAGGAGCATTGCCGGCATTGAGGAAATGCGCATTCGAACAATTGACGGGCAGGAAATTCCCATCGAAGAGGTTGCAGATATAACCCATGGAAGAGCCTATTCCGTAATCCACAGGGTTGATAGAAAACGTGTGATAACGGTTAGTTCGAATCTTGATGAATCAATTGCAAATGCAAGCAAGATCGTGGCTGATCTTAATAAAGATTTTCTTCCAAAACTGATTGAGCGGTATCCTGGATTAGAATACGATTTAGAAGGGCAGGAGAAAAGGACCAGAGAATCGCTTGGCAGTCTGAAAAATGGATATGTACTTGCCCTTATGGTAATATTCCTTTTGTTAGCGAGCCAGTTCCGTTCTTATATTCAGCCTGTGATAATAATGATAGCCATACCTTTCGGCCTTATAGGAGCTATTGCAGGTCATCTTGTGATGGGATTGTCGATTACGATGATAAGCATTTTTGGCATAGTGGCTCTATCGGGCATAGTTGTAAATGATTCACTTATACTAATAGACTTTATTAACAGGGCGGCTCGAAACAATATGGAAATTGAAACAGCAGTTGTACAATCCGGCAAGGTAAGATTCCGGCCTGTATTGCTTACATCAATAACAACCATTGCAGGGCTTCTGCCCCTTCTCATGGAGCGGAGTTTTCAGGCCCAATTTTTAATACCCATGGCGGTCAGCATAAGCTTTGGACTTCTTGTGGCCACGGTTTTGACACTTCTATATGTGCCAGCCCTTTATCTTATTGTAATGGATGTGAGGAATATTTTTAAAGGCCTATCGACAAAAAACCCGACCCCGACCCATAACCCCTGATCCTCCCACTCTTTGAATTTTGACGTACTTTTTTCTTACCTGAAACATGAAAAATCATTCAAAGCTTGAAATTTGGAATTCCATGATTATTGTGAGTGTTTGGCCATTAATACAATAAATATGGAAAGGGAGCATTACCAATTTGTTAAAGCCGAAAACACAAACTCTATTCGGGCGGGGTAAACCCGCCCCTACGAGATTTGATGCATGTAACCCGTAGAGGCGGGTTTACCCCGCCCGCCATCGCTCTCGGCCAAATGAGGCGGTCAGCATCCCTGAAGACTTTCGCTCAGGCGAGGCGGGCGGGCCCGCCCGATAAATGATGATGCTGTGGGATATCATCCCAATTTTAACAAACTGGTAATACTCTTTATGGAAACGCATACAGTGAAAAAAGAAGCAAGTAACGAAAAAATTAGAAATATTGCGATCATTTCTCATGTTGATCATGGCAAGACAACCCTTGTGGATCACATGTTCAGGCAGAGCGGAATCTTCAGGCCGGGGCTGGAAGTCGATGAAAGAATCATGGACACCATGGAACTGGAGAGGGAAAGAGGGATCACGATCGCGGCGAAAAACTGTTCCGTGCAATGGAAGGGGGTCAAAATTAACATAATCGACACCCCCGGACACGCTGATTTCAGCGGTGAGGTGGAACGAGCGCTTACTATGGCTGACGGAGCTATTCTTCTTGTCGATGCATCCGAAGGGCCGCTGCCCCAGACACGTTTCGTGTTGAAAAAGACCCTTGAAAAAGGACTCAAAGTCATAGTGGTGATAAACAAAATCGACAGAAAGGATGCGCGTCCGGATGAGATTCTCGATGAAATATATGACCTTTTCATAGATCTTGATGCAGACGATGAACAGCTCAATTTTCCCTATCTTTATGCTGTCGGGCGTGAAGGCATTGCAAAAAAAAGCCTGGCCGAAGAAAGCGATAACCTTGATCTTTTCTTTAATACCATCATTGATGAAATACCTCCTCCCCGATTTGACAAGGAAGAACCATTCCAGATGTTAGTGTCTGATCTCGGGTATTCGGATTATCTTGGCAGGCTTGCCATAGGCCGCGTTTTTAACGGAAATTCCAAATTCAACGACACTATGGTCTGCATAAACGATAAAAATGAGCATATTCTATTCAAAATATCGAAGCTTCAGATATATGAAGGTATAAAGCTCAAGGAAACCGAGACCGTAGAATCCGGTGATATTGTCGTTCTTTCGGGGATGGAGGATGTTAAGATAGGTGACACCATCTGCACGAAAGAATTTCCAAAACCCCTTAAGAGAATAACCGTGGACGAGCCCACGATTTCCATGGAATTTACGATAAACACTTCTCCGTTGAGCGGAAAAGATGGTAAAATCGTACAATCCGGGAAGATACGCGAAAGGCTGATCAAGGAGACCCTGCAAAACGTTGCCATCAAATTCGAACAGACAGAGGACAGGGATCGTTTTATCGTTAAAGGCAGGGGAGAGTTCCAGATGGCCATCCTGATCGAAACCATGAGACGGGAAGGATTCGAGTTGAGCGTGGGACGGCCCAAGGTGATTTACAAACATGAAAACGGGAAAATCCTGGAACCAATCGAGAAATTATACGTGGATTGCGCCGAAGATTTTTTAGGCGTTGTCACGGAAAAGCTTTCCATGCGAAAGGGGCGGTTGACGAGCCTCGTGAATAACGGGCGCGGTAGAGTGAGGGCTGAATTTTCGATTCCTTCCCGTTCCTTGATCGGTTACAGGGATGAGTTTCTTACAGATACCAGGGGAACCGGGATCATAAACACCATTTTTTCAGGATACGAGCAGTTTCGAGGCGAATTCCCCACAAGATCCACAGGCTCGATTGTTTCTGACAGGCAGGGTAAATCAGTTGCATATGCTCTTTTTCACCTCGAACCAAGAGGACGTCTTTTTATAGTCCCCGGAGAACCTGTTTATGAAGGAATGATAATAGGAGAGCGTAATAAAAGCGGTGATATAAACGTGAATCCGGACAAGGAAAAGAAGCTTACAAACATGCGCGCTTCAGGAAAAGATGAGAGCATTGTATGCTCGCCCGTGCAGCCCATGACACTCGAAAGGGGCATAAACTTTATAAAAGATGATGAAATGGTGGAAGTTGTTCCGAATTCCATAAGGCTGCATAAGAAGATATTTTCAGCGCAAAAAAGACATATGCAAAGATCAGCGAACAACAAGAACAACAAGAAGAAGACTTGAAATAAAAAATCGTAACCGTTCACAGGTTCACGGTTCAGAGGTTCAGGGTTGTTTTTCTTGGAGCGCCGGGCTAACTGCTATGCATGTTAGCAGTTAGCTTTTACCTGCCTGCCCGCCACCTGCCCGCAACGCCTCTATTTCACATGTAATGGACATAACCTATTTTAATGCATGGCACAGGCGGGTCGCACTCGCCGTAACCAGATATGCGAAATTCATGCGCTTGTACTCGGGCGAGGCGGGCGGGGCAGTTAGCCTTTAGCTAAGAGCTAACAGCTAATAGCTTTATCCTGAACCTTTGAACCTTGAACCTCTGAACCCGTGAACGGTTACAAAAAATGGCTACCAACGTAAGGCGGGACAGCCTGTAGTTTCAATCAGTAGGGGCGGGTTTGAAACCCGCCCCTACTGATTGATTGTGAAATTGCTATAGTGGACAAAATGGTGAAATGTGCCCCGCTTTATGTTTATAGCCCAAAAAATCATATCCAAAACGCCCAATTAAATCACTCTTTCATTGCCGCCATCTATCGGGACCTGCGCTCCTGTTGTCTTGGCAAAAGCCGGGCCTGCCATGCAGCAAACCAGGGAAGCAACGTCTTTGGAAGTCACCTCGGTTTTTAAGAGATTCTTTGTTTTATACTCTGCCACAGAAAGTCCATAATGTCTTGCACGTTCTTTTAATACCTTTTCAGTCCAGATGCCAGTGTCAAACACGGCATCAGGATGAATAATATTAACTCTAATTCCATCTGCAGCAAGTTCCAGCGCAGCCACCCTGGCGAGCTGGGTCAGGCCTGCTTTGGCGACTGAATACGCGGAAGCGCCGGGGCCGGGAGCAGGAACGTTTTTTGAAGCAATGAATATCACGGCCGGATCAATACCCTGTTTGAGATAAGGGATGCATATTTTCAGCAACCGCTGGTGACTCGATAAATTGATCTCCATGCTTTGATTCCAGGTTTCAGCTTCCATATCTTCAATCCTCTGGCTGCGGGGAAAGATTCCAGCATTATTTATCAATATATCGAGACCGCCAAAACTACGAATAGTAAATTCTACTGCTTCTTTTATAGCTCTATTATCAGAAATATCGCCGGACAATCCCACCAGATCCGGCTGATTGAATATCCGGGTGATTACAGGGTTTAAATCCAGGCCGACAACTGCGGCGCCATTTTCATGCAGCGCTTTTGCGCAGGCAAGCCCTATGCCGCTGGCAGCGCCGGTGACAAGGGCTATCTTGCCCTGGAATATTTGAGTTGAGTCTTCTTTGCGCAGTTTGGCTTGTTCCAGTTCCCAGTATTCCAGATCGAAAATATCTTTTTCCGGCAGGGCTTTCCAGCCGCCTATGGCTTCACCCCATTGAATTACCCGGATAGTATGAAAAGCAATGTCAAAAACAATATTTGCTTCCTTTACACTTTGTCCAAAAGCCATTATACCGTGCTGAGGCCAGACTGCCCACCTGGGGGCGGGATCAAGGCAAAGCAGACGGCCACCTGCTGCGACAGTGCGCGAGCACGGCGAGTCGGTATTTCGCTGAAAATACTCTTTGTATGCCACGCAAAAGCCGGTTATTTCTTTTTCAATGTCTTTTTTTATTATAACCGGTATCTGCTTTGTGCGAAGAACATGATCAGGAGTTAAAGGGCCGCGGGTGGCAATCAAATCTATATTGGTCAAATTGGCGAAGCCACAGGCTTCAGGCCTGTTGTCAAGCCGGGCTATCATGGCAGAACCTTTTGTCAGGGAAACCTGTTTGCGAATTTCCGCCAGCGTAAGCAGATCTTCTTTGGCTTCTGCCCTGGCAACAGAATCAAAGGCCCCGCTTGTTTGAAGATAGTTTTCAGCAAGGGAAACAAGATGGATCATCTGCTTATAACTTGCCCTGGCATTGTCTGAAAAGGTAAAGATGCCGTGGTTCATCAGGATTATCCCTTCAACATCATGCCAGTTGATATTGCGGGTCATTTCATAAACTTTTTTCGCCAGGATAAACCCAGGCATTACATAAGGCACAACCAAGACCCTGTGTTTGTAAATTTTTCGAATCAGGCTTTTGCCTTTTTCATTATTGGTAATCGTTACGACCGCATCCGCATGAGTATGATCAACATACTTGAAGGGTATAATGGCGTGCAAGATGGCTTCCACAGAAGGATTCGGAGCTAAAGGATCGATCATTGCCGATATTTGAAGTTTGACCATATCTGTATCAGACAGGCGCTCAAGTTTTGCCATCTTTTTCAGAACTTGTAGCTTGACAGGAGCAAACCCTGAGGTCTGAATCGTTCTCAGATCCCAGCCGCTTCCTTTAATATATAAGACATCTTCGATATCCCCAAAGTGATTTGTCACCGCAATCTTAACTGATGTGTTGCCTCCGCCATGTAAAACCAGACCGGGTTCCCGGCCCAATAACCGGGAGGTGTAAACCCTGAGCTTTAATGGATCATCGGAAAAATTTTTTGCCTTATTATCGTTCCATAAACTTTTCATAATAGTCTAACTCAAGCAATATTTTAGCATTATGCAACAAACCATCTGCCGCTTGATTTTTAAAAACCTATTTTTTATTCACCGCAAAGACCCAGTCCTAAATGACCTTGACCTGCCTAAAAAGGAATATTACACAACAAAAGATGCATGTAAAGTTTTGAATATTAAGCCTGACACATTAAAGCTGCTTTAAATTCTGAAAACCACAAAGAGATGTGGTGGTTTCCTGGGTGCGCTTGATCGCCCTTTTAAATCTTGTCTGATATAAAAAAATGTAACACTTTAGCTTTTTGAAAATAAATGCGCTTCAGGTATAATCAGATTTAAACCAGGAAAAACTCACGAATAAGAAATCGTAAAGAAAGAACTTGCCATAACTATAAAGAAATAGTGGTAACTTAACCAAAGAATTAGACAAAAATGGCATTTTAAACCTAATTCGTTCTTAACGATTTCTAATTCCTTCAAACAGTTTCCTGCTTTAACCTAAGTTGAGCGATTTTTTACTCGATCTGCACCGATCTCTTGCGCATCAAGGATTCGCGAAAATCCTCAACATATCCACGGGTATGCCTGCTTGCCCTGTGGAATGCGAAGCCTATTCCTCCGGGGTGGTTT
>JAYENE010000150.1:0-4151 GCA_034721935.1 Thermodesulfobacteriota bacterium | reverse complement strand
CTCGTTCCCATGCTCCAGCGTGGGAACGCATACCATATGGGTTCCCACGCTGGAGCATGGGAACCAGGCAGTCCGCCAAAGGGCTCTGACAGAATCGAAATAACAGCTTTTGGTTAGTTTTCGTTCAAACACTAATTAGATATTCCATATCCATCCCTTGCCGATTATACCTAAATTGAGCGATTTTTGGCTCGATCTGCACTGATCTCTTGCGCATCAAGGATTCACGAAAATCCTCGACATATCCACGGGTATGCCTGCGGTTTTCGTAAACCCTTATGCATCAAGATCTCAGCACATTTCTTCCCCAAAAATCGCTCAACTTAGGTATAGTAAAAATACTCCTGCCATGCATGAAAGAATATATACCTCGGAAGGTTATAAATTGCAAGTTGTAGCCTTTAGAGGTCAGGGCCACGTCATTTAAACATGTAATTGCTTGGAATAAATAAAGTTACTGGCTTATGAAAATCATGAAAATTCCAAGCACCAAAATACAAATCTCAATGACCAAAATTCAAAATTCAAAACAGATAGAATGACGGCGAGACATACAATAAGTAATTGAGATGTTTTGGTCATTGTAATTTGTAATTTTGATATTGTTTGTAATTTGGGATTTTAGGGCCGTATCCAGGAAAGCAAATAGCTTCTATCTGAATCAGTTAGAGTTGACTTTGACGTTTCCCTGCTTTCGAGGTATAGAAGCTTGCAATTAAGGCTGGCGTGTTATATTGCGCCTGCAAGTCTTGACCGATTCTAAATTAAGGTAACCGTTCACGGGTTCAGGGGTTCAAGGTTCAAAGGTTCAGGATAAAGCTATTAGTCATTAGCTCTTAGCTAAAGGCTAATCCGCCAGAACCCTTTGGCGGACTAGCTGCTAACAATCTTCGATTTAAAAATATTGGTGTATAACAGTTAGCCCTGAGCTCCAAGAAAAACAACCCTGAACCTCTGAACTGTGAACCTGTGAACGGTTACAAATTAATCAGGTCTATAGTGTTTGAAGGATTGATTAATGAAAAACAGAGCTGATCTTAAAGTAAATATTGGAAAAATAGAACTAAAAAATCCTGTGATGACGGCATCCGGCACATTCGGGTATGCCAGGGAGTTTGATGATCTTGTTGATCTGAACCGGCTTGGGGCTATTATTGTCAAGGGTTTATCGCTTCAACCATCCAGAGGCAACCCGCCGCCAAGGATAGTTGAAACTCCATGCGGCATGCTCAATGCCATTGGCCTTGAAAATGTCGGGCTTACAGCATTTGTTGAAGAAAAACTCCAGTTCCTCAAAGAACTCTCAACGCCTGTTTTTATCAACATTTATGGAAAAGATATAAAGGAATATGCACAGCTTGCCTCACGCATTGATGATATTGAAGAAATAGCAGGTATTGAAGTCAATATCTCATGCCCCAATGTAAAGGCAGGAGGGGTGGCATTTGGAATTGATCCCGATACAGCCTGCAAAGTGGTAAAGGCTGTAAGAAGCAACACAGGCAAACCTGTTATGGTGAAACTTACTCCCAATGTGACCGATATTACGCTTATTGCCCGCAGTGTGGAGGATGCGGGCGCTGATTCCATATCATTAATTAATACGATAACCGGCATGGTTATTGACATTGAAACCCGGCGGCCAAAGCTTGCAAATATAACCGGAGGACTCTCCGGCCCGGCAATTAAACCAATAGCTTTGCGCATGGTATGGCAGGTAGTTCAAAAGGTTAATATTCCTGTAATAGGGGTTGGAGGCATAATGACCGCAGAGGATGCGCTTGAGTTTTTAATAGCAGGAGCGGTTGCGGTTCAGGTCGGAACTGCGAATTTAATTAACCCCCATGCCACAATTGACATTATTGAAGGAATAGAAGCCTTTCTTATAAAAAGAAATATCCCGCGGATAACAGATATTATCGGAACACTTCAAATAAACTCTTACCACGAAAAACACGAAGGAACACGAAGATTACCACGTCGCTTTGCTCCTCGCAATGACCAGAATTGACCAAAAATAAGGATAGTGTAAAGCGCTTCTTTAGTAAATATGTCATTTCGACTTCAGGCAGAAATCTAATGTTTTCGATATACTACGCCGGAAAGATTTCTCGCTTTGCTCGAAATGACAAGTTATTTTTTACGAAACAGTCATGATTGACAATCTCGTAAAAAGTCGTCACTCCGGTGAAAACAGGAGTCCAGATGATCTGCAACTACTTGAAACGACTGGATAGCGCTAAAGCTTCACTACGTGCCCGGCTTTCGCCGGAATGACGGTTAAGGGGTATGTTGGACTTTTTACGAATTCATCAAGATTAACATTAATGCTTTTATAATTTCTTCGTGTTTTTCGTGTTCTTCGTGGTGAAAATAGCGGAATTACAATGCTTCCGGTGAAATTGCCGGATGGTCTTTTAAGTATTCCAGCCTGTTTAGCCCGTTAATATAAGCCTTTGCGCTGGCTGTGATTATATCCGGATCAGCCCCTCTGCCAAGGGCAATAAGCCCGTCTTCATTTAAGCGCACAGTTACCTCGCCCTGTGCGTCTGTGCCGCCGGACAGGGCGCATACAGAAAATCGTAAGAGTTCCGATCCCGTGCCGGTAAGTTTTGCTATTGTGTTAAAAGCAGCATCAATCGGGCCGTTTCCATAACCTGCGCCCTGCAAAGGCCGTCCATTTACTGTAAGCTTAACACTCGCCAGGGGAAAAACCGTTGTCCCGCTTATCACATGCAAATATTCCAGGCAGAAGATATCGGCAGTCCGTAATATACCTTCCGTGACAAGAACCTCAAGATCCTCATCCACAATATCTTTTTTCTTATCCGCAAGCTCCTTGAATTTTTTAAAGACAAGTTGCAATTCTTCGTCTGAGAGATCGTATCCCAGATCTTTTAAATGGGAGCGCAGGGCATGTCTTCCTGAATGTTTGCCCAATACAAGCTTGCTGGCGCTGAGACCTATGGTTTCAGGCATCATAATCTCATATGTCATGGGGTTTTTCAACATGCCATCCTGGTGAATACCTGCTTCATGCGCAAATGCGTTGGCTCCAACAATAGCTTTGTTCGGCTGCACAATAATTCCTGTTATCATACTTACAAGCCGGCTTGTCGGATAGATCTGCTCGGTGTTAATATTGGTTGATAGCGGGATATAATTAGGTCTTGTATGCAGTGCCATTACCATCTCTTCAAGAGATGTATTTCCCGCCCTTTCTCCGATTCCGTTTATTGTAACTTCAGCCTGTCTTGCTCCGGCGCATATTGCCGCAAGAGTATTAGCTGTGGCAAGGCCAAGGTCATTATGGCAGTGTATGCTCACAATCGCTTTATGGATATTTGGTGTATGTGCCATTACATATTTAATAAGATCCGCAAATTCCTGTGGAATGGCGTAGCCTACTGTATCAGGAATATTAATAGTTGTGGCGCCGGCCCCTATTACGGCTTCAAAAACCCTGCACAGAAAATCAGGATCACTCCTTGATGCATCTTCAGCGGAAAATTCTATGCTGTCAGTAAAAGATTTCGCATATTTAACCGCTTCAATTGCTTTTTTTACAACCTCATCCCGTGTCATTTTCAGTTTGTAATTCATGTGGATATCTGATGTGGCAATAAAAGTATGTATCCTCGGTTTAGCGGCATTACGAATAGCGCCCCAGGCATGATCGATATCCTTTTTGGAAGTTCGCGCCAACGCGGCAACTTCTGTGTTTTTCAACCTTCCAGCTATGCTGGAAACCGCCTCAAAATCTCCCTCAGATGCGGCAGGAAAACCTGCCTCCAGCACATCTACGCCAAGCTTCTCAAGCTGAATGGCTATCCGCATCTTTTCGCCGGCATTCATGCTTGCTCCGGGAGATTGCTCGCCATCTCTTAAAGTTGTGTCAAATATTATTACTTTTTCATTCATGATTTTGCTCCATAATAATTTGGTCGAGTAGTCGAGTAGAAAATTGGTCAAGTGGTCGAGTGCGTTTTAACGGAATTTATGCGTTAGCATTTTATAAAATCTTTACATCAGAAATTTACAAACTCAAAAAGTAACCTGCCAACAACCTGATGTGGCGGGCAGTTAAATTTAAAACGGCTGACTGTTTGAGCATGTTAGTGAGCGTTAAGAAATAACGACGACCAAATAAA
>JAYENE010000149.1:0-4166 GCA_034721935.1 Thermodesulfobacteriota bacterium | reverse complement strand
ATTAAAATTTACTATATTTTTTGATCATGTTGATAAAACGTAGCTTTACGGCATTTATTCATTGCTTGAATATTGCAACATTCGTCATTATTTGTATAATAAATGGATTAATTATACCTAACAGTAATATAGTTTATTATAAAACCATGTTTTGTTTCTTCTGTATTTACAAGGTGTTGGAAAAATATTACCAGTTTGTTTGTAAATAAAATTAGGGTCAATTATAAGCATGAAGATCTGTGCTTATTGGCGGGTAATGCCATTTTTTGGCGGGCAATGCCCACCCTACGAGTCCACCAATTACATAAATGTTCGCGTGTTGTTGGTGGGCAATGCCCACCCTACGAGCCTGCGACACTCTTCTAAGCAAAAAACGCCTTCATGAGGTGAAGGATACCTCAACAAGGCGTTTTCTGTCTCCAATAACAACCCGGTAAATCCGATGATGACCGCCAAATCCAACCACGAGGGACTTACAGGCCGTTCGTGCAGAACGTGTACAAAATCAAGCATGGCTTTTTTCTACCTTTCTAACGCATATATTCTGTGATTTAAGTCGATAGTTTTATGCAATTTCTCAAAGTTGTATGCTCAGTTGCAACATCTTCCAGGTTCACAAGGTCATTATTGTTTATATCACCGGTTTTTATAAGTGGATTTGCGTTAGAGTTACAGAGCAGGATTAATAACAGCGTTAAAATGAGGGAGAAAATTAATATTATTGGATGTGTGCTTTTTGAGTTTTTTACCATCACAACGACCTCCGAATAAAACCTGATTGTCATTTTGATAGCAGGAATATAACTCAGGTGGATAGGCTGAAGGCTGAAGGCTTTTAGGAAAAAGACTCGCTAAACCCACTAATAGCGTAACCATTCCTGAACCTGAGCAATTACTTTTATTACAGATAAATTTCTGAAATGTCAAGAAATTTACCCATTCCTTTCTTAATTCCCTGAGAAATCGCTCGTAGGAGCGGCTTTATGCCGCCTGCCGAGTCGATTCTGGCGGGATAAACCCGCCCCTACGGCTGTAATTCCGAATATCGCCAGAGCTTATTGAGAAGTTACTTTCTCCCTTTGGTCGAAATGACAAGTGTCATTGCAGGATTAAGACAGATGCGCAAATACTTCATCTGCTGCTTTTACTGTAGCATCTATATCTTTTGTGCTATGAGCCGATGAAACGAAAATGGTTTCAAACTGGGAGGGCGCGAGGTAAATCCCTTTTTCGAGCATGCCCTTGTAAAAGGCTGAAAACATATCAAGATTGCAGGTCTTTGCATCGTCAAAATTTTTCACATCTCTGTTCGTGAAAAAAAGCCCGATCATTGAACCCACCCTGTTTACGTTTGTCTTTATTTCTGCTGCTTGCGCGGCTTTCTCAAGACCAGCGGCAAGTTGATCAGCCTTTTCATCCAGAGCATCATAAAAACCCGATTTTTTCAACTGGGTAAGGGTCGCAATGCCTGCCGTCATGGCAAGAGGATTGCCGGACAGAGTGCCTGCTTGATACACCGTCCCATGCGGGGCTATATGCTCCATAATTTCACGTTTGCCTCCATACGCGCCGACAGGCAGCCCGCCTCCAATGATTTTGCCGAGACATGTAATATCCGGAGAGATCTTGTAAAGAGATTGAGCTCCCCCATATGCCACCCTGAAGCCGGTCATAACCTCGTCAAATATGAGCAAGCCGCCGTTTTTTTCAGTCAGCTCTTTTAAAGTTTCCAGGAAACCGTCAACAGGCGGCACCAGCCCCATGTTTCCTGCAACAGGTTCAACTATTATGCAGGCAATCTTGTCGCCTTTGTCTTCCATAACCTTTTTTACACAGTCGATGTCATTATATGGTAAAGATATGGTATGTTTTACAAAGGATTCTGGCACGCCAGGACTTCCCGGAATGCCTAAAGTAGCAACACCTGATCCTGCCTCAACAAGCAGAGAGTCTGCATGACCGTGATAGCACCCGTCAAACTTAATTATCATGTCTCTACCCGTGACTCCGCGGGCAAGACGTATAGCGCTCATAGCCGCTTCTGTGCCGGAGTTTACCATTCTGACCATATCTATTGAAGGCACGGCATCTATCACCATTTCGGCTAATTTGATTTCCAGGCCAGTGGGCGCTCCAAAACTTGTTCCTTGGTTCAAAACAAATGCAAGAGCCCTGATAACCGAGGAGTGCCTGTGACCTAATATCATGGGCCCCCATGAACCGATATAGTCGATATATTTGTTGCCGTCCACATCTGTAATCATGCTTCCATTAGCATAATTTATAAAGATTGGTTCCATGCCGACTGATTTGCATGCACGAACAGGGCTGTTGACACCACCTGGTATGACATTTAACGCTCGATTAAATAGTTTATGAGATTTTTCGCAGTTCATTTTTAAATCATCCTTTTTTGAAAAGTTTTTATCCGGCTTAGATATTTTTGGCATACTACTTTAAAAATACTGGAAAATCAAAAAGAATTTATATAAATACAACCTAAATCGTTCAAAAAAATTGACAAATAATTTTTAAATTGATAAAAAACTTTTTTTAACCTAAGTTGAGTGATTTTTGGGGAAGAAATGTGCTGATATCTTGATGCATAAGGGTTTGCGAAAACCGCAGGCATACCTGTGGATATATCGAGGATTTTCGCTAATCCTTGATGCGCAAGAGATCAGTGCAGATCGAGCCAAAAATCGCTCAATTTAGGTTTAATTTTTATATTTGCATATCAGGGCCGTTAGCTCAATTAGGCAGAGCACCTGACTCTTAATCAGTAGGTTCGGGGTTCGATTCCCCGACGGCCCACCAAAAACCCTTGCTCTGGAATAATTACCAGGGCTTAGGCTCGGTCAAAAATAACTTGGTAGAATTTGGGCGCAAAAATGCCAAATTATTTTTGACTGAGCCCTTAATACCCAGAAGGAGGTTAAATGAGAAGATACGAAACAATAGTTATTATCGATCCTAAGCTTTCAAATGAACAAAGACTGCCTATTTTTGAAAAATTAAAAGACTTGATTGTCCAGCAGAGTGGTTTTCTTGTAATCGTTGATGAATGGGGGGACAAGCGACTTGCCTATGAAATCAAGAAAAGGTCGCACGGATATTACGTTCGTTTAGATTTTTGCGGGACCGGAACTCTTGTGAATGAAATAGAGCGATTTTTCCGGATCGATGACAGGGTCTTAAAGTATATGACGGTCTTGCTTGACAAGGATGCCGATGTTGAAAGAATAAAGAAACAGATGGCTGAAGCTGAAGCAAGCAAGAAACAGATAGCTCAAGATACAACAGCTTCCGATGATGAATCAACTGCTGTTACAAAGGATAAATTGAATGATTCTGAGCCGGAAGATAAGCAAGATCAACCCGAAATCAGCGAATCTCAAGCAGTAGAAAGCAAAACAACTCAAACTGAAACTGATGAGGAGGAGAAATAAAATGGCTGCTGCTTTCAAATTTCAAAGACGAAATAGCGCTGGTAGAAATAAAAATGATGCCAAAAAAAGAATATATAAACGCCGTAAGATTTGCCGTTTTTGTGCAGACACCAGTCTAACAATAGATTATAAGGATCCCCAGGCGCTTAGATTTTTTATAACAGAGCGCGGAAAGATTATTCCGCGGCGCATTTCCGGAACATGTGCAAAACACCAGCGCACCCTGATGCATGCAATCAAACGCGCGCGTACAATCGCTCTTCTGCCTTATGTTGGCACTGTGGGCTATAAAAAATATTAGATATTGCGTAACTTCTCAAAAAGTCCGGGCATGAGTTGCGTTTCAGGACTACATGCAAACATTTCGTTATGATTGTCTTACCACGAAGATCACGAAAGCCACGAAGAAATCCAACAAAAAACAATAACTTCGTGTTTCTTCATGCACTTCGTGGTGAACAAACACTTGTCGACTGAGAATCAACCTGGAATTAGCCACCCGGATTTATTGAGAAGATACGATATTGCTTTAACCTAAATTGAGCGATTTTTTACTCGATCTGCACCAATCTCTTGCGCATCAAGGATTTGCGAAAATCCTCGACATATCCACGGGTATGCCTGTGGTTTTCGCAAACCCTTATGCATCAAGATCTCGGCACATATCTTCGCAATAAATCGCTCAACTTAGGTTAAAATAAAAGGCAGATGGGAGAC
>JAYENE010000148.1:0-4186 GCA_034721935.1 Thermodesulfobacteriota bacterium | reverse complement strand
CTGATGCATCCCGCCTGACTGCGTTGCGAAAATTCTGAATATGCTTGATATTCATGCTTTTTCGCGCCTTGTCAGCCGAGCGCCTCAACACCTGAAATTGCGAACTTATTTTTTGCCGAACCCTTATCAAATTCTTTTTGAGCATGATACTGTTTTAGATAAAATATCGTGGATTTTATCAAGTATTTTGCAGGTATCCATACACTCGGGAAAATTATCCCTTTTGTCGCACTCCTTGCACGGACTTTTTGTAAGATAACCGATCTCAAAATCGAACTTGTAATTAAACATATTTTTTTTGGCTAAATACTTCAAAATGTCCTGTTCTCACCCTAAGGCGCTAAGAAAAAAACATTTCTAATTCAAAATTATTCCCTTCCTAACAGCCTCCCGCCGTGCTCGCGCCTGCCCGCCATGCTCGCGCCTGTCGCGGCAGGTCGCGGCAGGTCGCGGCAGGTCAGCCTAATAATCTATTAATCCCTCAATCCCTTATAATTTTATCATAATAATTTTAACTCGATGTTTCAACCTAAATTGAGCGATTTTTTACTCGATCTGCACCGATCTCTTGCGCATCAAGGATTCGCGAAAATCCTCGACATATCCACGGGTATGCCTGTGGTTTTCGCAAACCCTTATGCATCAAGATCTCGGCACATATCTTCGCAATAAATCGCTCAACTTAGGTTCAAGTAAAATGCGGAATCAGGTTCAAATGAAAAATTTTTTCCAGAGGTTTACAAATGCAGATGGCTTGTTGCATATTAGGCGCTATCTGGTATATTGTGTACTGCTTAATAATCCACAAGATTGCCACGTCGCTTTGCTCTTCGCAATGACCAAAATCAGGCAAAAGGGGAATTGTGCAAAGCTCTTAATATTTTAACTTTGTTTTATTTCGTGTTTTCGTACTTTCGTGTTTTCGTGATTAATTTACCTGTAGTAAAAAGGGAATACTCTGATCCATGAAACCTGCAAATGATCTTCCAAAGTCGCTGGAAAACGATTTTAATATTAAATGGAACTCGCTGTGCGTTTCAGCTCAATGGGCAAAAAATGTTTTGCATGATAATCCTGAAATTTTTACCGCGCTTAAACGGGTCTTTGCCTTTAGCGATTTTGTTGCAAGAAGCTGCATCCATCATCCTGAGATGTTCGCCAATCTTATTGAAAGCAACGATCTTCAAAAGGGTTATAAAGTAAATCAATACAACGATAAGCTTAAAACCGCTCTTTTATCATTAGAGGGAGACGCACAATCGGGCATCCAATCCCCGGGACCCAGCCTCCAGCATATCCTTAGACAATTCAGGCTTTATGAAATGGTACGCATTGCCTGGCGC
This sequence comes from Thermodesulfobacteriota bacterium, assembly GCA_034721935.1. GTDB lineage: Bacteria > Desulfobacterota > Desulfobacteria > Desulfobacterales > ETH-SRB1 > Desulfaltia. The sequence goes on along the minus strand of JAYENE010000148.1, from coordinate 2,843 downwards.
GACCTTGCCGGATGGGCAAATCTTGAAGAAACCATGGCCGATCTTTCAGCCCTTGCCGATGCCTGCATAAACCATGCGCTTTCACATCTGTATAAATGGCAATGTTTGAAATACGGCATCCCAACCGGCCATGACGGCTCCGAGCAACACCTTGTAGTTATAGGGATGGGCAAGCTTGGAGCCTGTGAGCTCAACTTTTCCTCAGACATTGATCTAATCTTTGCCTATCCCGATCCCGGAAAAACAAAAGGTAAAACAACATCAATAAGCAATGAGGAGTTTTTTGTGCGCCTGTGCAGACATTTTTTTAAAGTTATCGGCTCAACCACATCAGAAGGCTTTGTTTTCCGGGTAGATACACGCCTCAGACCTTATGGAGAAAGCGGCCCTCTAATTATGAGTTTCGATAACATGGAGGCTTATTATCAGAGACAGGGAAGAGAATGGGAACGTTACGCATGGATCAAGGCAAGAGTTGTGGCTGATGAAAAAAGTGCGGGCAGCAGTCTTTTTGAAAGGCTTCAGCCCTTTATCTACCGCAAATACCTGGATTTTGGAGTCTTTGAATCTTTAAGAGAAATGAAAAATAAAATTTCACTTGAAGTTAAGAATAAAGGGATGAAAAATAATATTAAGCTTGGCCCCGGAGGAATACGAGAGATAGAATTCTTCGGCCAGATATTTCAGCTTATACGCGGCGGCGTGACACCTGTTCTTCGGAAACGCAGCATTCATAAAGTATTAACAGCTTTATCCCAAAATAATTACATAGAGCAGGATACCTGCAATGAACTTGTAAAAGCTTACGAATTTTTACGCAAAACCGAACACCGTCTCCAGGAATTTTCGGACCAGCAGACCCATAAGCTTCCGCGTGATCATGCCGGGAAAGAACGACTTGCAGTATCAATGGGTTTTGTTGACTGGGAATCTTTTGCTCTGCATCTTAGCAAACACATGGAAAGGGTTCATTATCATTTTAATGCATTATTAGCTGAAAAAGAGCCGGATGGCCGGATAAAGCATGATAAACAAGAGGCAAAAATCGAAATCAAATTAAAGGGCTTATGGCAAAACCTGATAGATAATGAAAAAAACATAAATTTGCTTTCTCATGCCGGGCTTGACAAGCCTGAGGAAGTATTGCGACTGCTGGATCATCTTCGCAACGATCCTCACACGCGCCAACTCAGCATCAAAGGACGAAAACGGCTTGACAGGCTGATTCCGATTGTGTTGCAAGAAATCGGCAAATCCGGATTGTCTTATTCTGTCTTAAATCGAATAATCGATTTGATTAAAACCATTGAAACGCGAACATGCTACATTGCCCTTTTACTGGAAAATCCGACAGCGCTTGCCCATCTAATCAAACTTGCGAATGCCAGTCCATGGGTTATCTTATTTCTATCCCGCCATCCCGTGCTTCTTGATGAACTGCTTGATCCGCGCACCTTGTATGTCCCTCCTGAAAGTGATGAACTTGAAAAAGATGCGCAAAAAAAGCTTGCGTTAATTCCCCGTGATGATCTTGAAAACCAGATACAAGAATTGTGCATATTCAAACAGGTTAACACATTACGAGTAGCTGCGGCAGATGTTACCGGCGCGGTAAAGCTGATGAGAACCAGTGATCATCTTACAGAAATTGCCGAAACCATCGTAAATAAAGTTGTTGAAGCAGCCTGGAATCATCTTGTTGAAAAACATGGGACACCGACCTGCGTTATACGCGGACATACAATTGACAAGGGGTTTGCCGTAATCGCCTATGGAAAACTTGGAGGAATTGAGCTTGGGTATGGCGCCGATCTTGACCTGGTTTTTCTTCATGCAGGCATAAGGGGACAAACAAAAGGTGGCATTCGGCCTATTGACAATTCACAATTTTTTGCGCGCCTTGGACAGAGAATAGTCCATATCTTAACAACACATACAACGGCTGGCATGCTTTATAAAATCGACATGAGACTGCGTCCCAGCGGAAGCGCCGGTCTTCTGGTCAGCCACATTGAATCGTTCGGCAATTACCAGATAAAAAAAGCCTGGACATGGGAACACCAGGCGCTTGTCAGGGCAAGGCCGATAAGCGGCAATATTAAGTTGACACAATACTTTGAGCAAATAAGGAAAGAGGCCATTGCGCGTCCCAGGATTAAATCCCAGCTTCAGGTAGAAGTACGCGCCATGCGCGAACGTATGCGCAAAGAACTCTTAAGCCCTGAACCCGAACTGTTTAATTTAATAAAGGATAAAGGTGGAATTATTGACATTGAATTTCTGGTTCAATATCTCGTGCTTTTAAAATCTTACGAACATGCCGAACTTTTAAAATGGACTGACAATGTGCGTATTCTTGAAACACTGACACAAACACGCGTGATAGATAAAGATATTGCAATTTTTCTCAAAGAGGCTTTTCTCACCTATAGATCCGCGCTGCACAGACTCAGGCTCCAGGAAAAACCTGCCAGGGTACCTGAAAAGGAATTTTATGGTTTGCGTGAAAAGGTAAAAAAAATCTGGAAACTCTTTCTTGAAGAGTAAAAGAGCAGGAGGTCAGAGGTCAGAGAATCATAAAGAGTGGGAAGCAATGAAAATTGGGGGGAAATCTTCTTGAAAGAAGGTTTTATTGTAACACCAGAAATTTACAAACTCATTATGTGGTTAACCTGAGGCAGCGGACAATTAAATTTAAGAACGGCTGAAACTCGCTTGTAAGTGAGCGTAAAGAAATAACTTAGAGCAATCATTTTATAAAAAGCTTGCTAAAGCCGACATTATCTGACTCATAAAAAATTTTATTCAGTCGTCGTTCTTTCTTAACGCTCACTAACATGCTC
>JAYENE010000147.1:0-16222 GCA_034721935.1 Thermodesulfobacteriota bacterium | reverse complement strand
TTGAGGCGCTCGGCTGACAAGGCGCGAAAAAGCATGAATATCAAGCATATTCAGAATTTTCGCAACGCAGTCAGGCGGGATGCATCGGCGCCTGAAATGTGAAGTTATTTTTTGCCGAGCCCTTAGGGAAGGGATCGATGCCCTTCCAAAGAAGCCGATATCAAAAAGTTTTGTAGCCAGTTGTCATGATTCTGAAACCGGTTGAATCGTTCGGCTGGACTTTGAAAGCCGTTATGTTTATTAATGGTAGTTGGATTTGAAGAAGCAAAATTCAAAATAAGCGTTCATCCTCTTATGCTCAGTTGTGCAGAAGAAAGAAAAGGCCACTGGGTCTTCATTCTTGACGGATAGGCTCTTCTGATGTGCAAAGGCCATAATATCTTCAATTATCATTGACTTCATCGAATGATCTTTTTTTGCCGGGCGCCGCGCTTTAGCATTATGTTCGAGAGTATCCAACATGGCAAACATCACGTAGAAACGAAAGAAAAGATATCTTTAAGAGCCAAAGGGACAGAGAGAAGTTTCTTTCATATCGCAAGCAAGTCGTCGCATTGCCATGAAAATCGGTCAGGATAATAAACCAAGGGAAAAGAAAGGATTTTATTACCTATACAGAAAGGAGGAAGAAAATGGCTAAAGGACATGCTCTGCTGGTTGGACTGAAAAGTGTAGATCCTGCTTCTTACAACGGATGGGATGGAACGGGCGGATGTTGGGGATGTGAACTCGATGTGGACAACATGGAGAGAATTCTAAAATCCCTCGGCTACGATACTAAGATGTTAAAGACCGCTGATGCCACCCGGAACAGAATCCTGTCTTCACTCTATCGTGCGGCCGACAACCTGGTCGCTGATGACATTTTTGCTTTCTATTATTCGGGGCATGGGGGACAACAGCCGGATATTAACGGAGACGAAGTGGATGGCAAGGATGAAACACTTGTCGCATATGACAGAGAAGTAATAGATGACAAGATTCACTACGCACTGACAAGATTCAAGGCCGGTGTACGTATAGTAATGATCAGCGACAGTTGCAATTCCGGTACGAATTACAGGGGAAGAATGACGGTACCAGTAAATGAACAGGCCATATTCAGACCCGTAGCAAGGATGCCGAGAGAGGATGTGGATATAAAGGCTCAGCTTATTCATCTGGGAGGATGTCGGGACGGCTTTACGTCTGCTGGATATCAGCATGGTGGAGCTTTCACTATCTCTTTTTGTGAAGCCTGGCAGGATGGTGCTTTTGCCGGAACTTTCAACGACCTGCATAAAAAGATATGCAAGTTGATCAGCTCAAGCCAGAAGCCTCAGTATAATGAATACGGGCCTTTAACAGATGATTTTCGATCCCAGAAAGCCTTTGCTGTGATTTTTGCTCCTCCAGTCGAGGGACCTGTTGAGTTGCCGGTTATTGATTTTGCGCCGCATAAAGCAGAGATCACTCATCCAGGCCGGAAAGACTCCTATAAATTTATAATTGCCGAGGAAGGAAAATATACTGTTGAAACTGAAGGGCGCACGGATTTAGTGATGGCTCTCTACGGCCCAGACAGTGAAACAAAGCTGATTGCGCGTGATGACGACAGCGGTACAGGCTGGAATGCAAAAATTGTCGGAGACCTTTCAACTGGTACGTATTATGTCAGAGTTGAACATTACGACAGTCAGAGCGGAACAGGCGCTTACAGCATCAAGGTGGTGAAGTAGTAGAAATAAGGAGGGTATTATGCTGGTTTTTATCAGTGATTTGCATTTTGTGGATGAAACTGCTGGAAAACATAATATTCCGGCTTCGGCTTTCGAAACATTTCTCACCAACGTTAAAGTCCATGCAGATAAGGCTAAAGCTAAGGAGTTAAAGATCACCTTTCTTGGTGATATATTTGATATCATTCGAACCGAGGAATGGTTTAAAGAAGAGGAAGTTGACCGGCCATGGGGAAACAATACAGCTAAAATGCGGGAAAGAGCCGGGGCAATCTTAAGCGAGATAGAGGAAAAAAACAGGGATACATTTAAACTCTTCGAGCAGGCTGCTATTGGGAAACGTTTTGGGAATATTGAAGTGGAGACCGTCTATATACCGGGAAACCATGACCGGCTCTGCTGGTTGATAGGCGACCTGAAAGGAAAAGTTATAGAACTTCTCGGATTGAAAGATAGCAACCCGGAGAATTTCAAGCGCCACTTTTCCAATACTGAGTATGGGGTATACGCGCTGCACGGCCATTGCTTTGATAAATTCAACTACGAGGGAGGCCCGGGCCACACCGATAAAGACTACAAGCTTGTGCCTATCGGCGACCCCATAACAACGGAACTCATTGCCAAACTTCCTTATAAACTCATGAAAAATGTTGAAGCCGGCGGTAATCTGAACGCAATAGAGCGGGAGAATCTGAAAAGAAATTTTCAGGAGATTGAGAATGTGCGTCCCTTCTCAGCGACCTTGAAATGGCTCCTCTATCAGGTGGAAGCCAACCGGGATCTAAAGGAGATTATCGAGGACACGGTTGACGAAGTGGTGAAAGAATTTCAAGAGCTGACATTTGTAAAAAAATGGTATGATCGTCATGATCGATGGTACGACCCTTTCGACACTGCTGACCAGATACAGGGTGTCCTTTACTTCCTTGAGAAATTCAAGATTTTTTCCACGGGCAGATTGTTGGACATTGCAGATAAGATCGCGGCCCTGTTTGGTGAAGATGAATTAGCTAAAGGAGCGGCAAATCTCTTCTCTAAGCTTGACAGCCGCATACAGTACATAGTGATGGGACATACCCATGACCCACTAAAAAAAGCGTTTGCCCTGAATAGAGAAGGAGGGAAAATCTTCGAACACGTTTACCTTAATACAGGGACATGGCGTAAAAGATACCACGAATGCAGGGATGGGAGTAGCTTCATCGGCTGGAAGGACATGACCTATATGACGTTTTACACTCCGGAGGAAAAACCCAACCAGCACCGTCTGCCTGTCTTCGAATCATGGAGCGGCTCTCTTAAACGGGAAGAATAGAACTAACGGGCTTTGCCCCGCAATTGCCCGACAGGAAGATCAAACTCAAAACGAGCGAAGATCGAAGCGGCTGCCACGTTGCAGATGCAGACCTTATTTGGGATACGGTGATAGAGCAAAGAGAAAAAGCTCAAGTAACCCTTATTGCATCAGGCTTTGCATAGGGAGATGCAGATTACGAATTCATCAAAGCTTGAAGCGTCTTCAACCAGACAACCTGTTTCCGCAGTTTGAGCAGAATTTGTCCTTTTCCTTTATGGGCTCATTGCAATTCGGGCAGCATTTATAAGGGGGAGCAAGCTCCATGAGAAGCTGCCCCTTTGCCACAGGAACCATTTTTTTGTCTGCTTTATAATCGGCAAATACAGGCACTTGCTTAACAACGCCGCTTACAGGAGAATTTATAGAGTATTCGACCTTCATTAGAGAGAGGTTCAATATCTCTTCGCCTTCCTGCACAGCATCGCCTGCCTTTTTGTGAACAAGCCATAGATCTGCATCAAACGGGGCGCCGATGTGATATGAATTATTTTCATCAGCCATTTCCATCCCCTTTTTTTCCACGGCTCTTTTTTCAACCTGTATTTCTTCAACAAAAACTTCGTGATCGAGCTTGTAGCGTATTCTTCTTGTGCCGTTTTTGCTTATGTAGCCTAAACGCATGACCTCTATGATATGTATTTTTCCATCAGAAGTGCGAAATTCCCGTTCAACTCCGGGCTCAAGGCCTTCAAACCAGATATCATCAGGAAGCACATTGGGATCGCTGTATTTTTCCAGATTTTTGATAACTTTTAAGGCATCGCCCGGATGATTCAGGTAATTAACCAGCTCCTCTTCCGTTGGTTTTCTTTTGATATGTCCGGCCAGTTCTTTCTTTACTTTGTCGATATTAACCGGGGGAAGAAAATTAAGAGGGCTTTCTTCGGTTCTGCCGGCAATAGCCTTTTCACATTTGTTGCCAAATACAGATTCATAGATCCATTGTTTGGGCCATCCAAGAGGAAGTTTGCCGAATTTTCCAAGCAGAAGATTTTTTAAAGCGTCATTTGCATGGGAAAAAAGTATCTTGCGGTCTTCCCTGGTTCGCTCATCCAGCTCATCTTCTTCAACAGCGCTTACCTTCTTTAAAAGGTTGATAATTCTTTGCACTTCCGACATTCCGCCCCGTTCATAAGCCTTTACAACCATCATGTATCCATTGGTCCAGGTTATTTGGGAGCCGGGCGTAACATCGTGATACCTGATAAGTTTTCGATAGAGCTCAAGAACCAATAAAATGCTGGGCAGCAGAAATGCGTAGCCCTGTTTTAAAGCCCCTTCCTGGCTGCTTGAAGTGGCCCCGCCCGGAAGCCCATGCAGCGTAACGTCGTGATCAATCCCAAGAAATGTGGGCCTGCAGTAATGATCGTATACCGGCATAATCTGCTTTAGAACAAATGAGGTTTCTCTGATCTTTTCTTTATCAAGCCGGGTTTTTAAACCAAGCTCTCCTTCAATATATGCCAGCACCGGCATGACCGCTGTCTGGCCGTAAAATCTCACGCTGGGGCCGTCAGCCACATCCAGGATTTTTGCTCCTGCCTGAGCGGCAGCGCCAAGCGCAGGCACGGCAAGGCCGTCTGTTGCATGACGATGATATTGGATAATTAAATCAGGATATTTATCAAGTATGGCTGAAATAAGGCTTTTGATAAACCGCGGCGGGCATACACCAGCCATATCTTTAAGGCAGAATATAATTTCTTTAGATGCCTTATCCTTGTTGCATTCTAAAATTCGCCCCACCATTGAAAGGATGTCATCCAGCGCCCTGAGGTAGTGTGGAACATCAAAACCCTGTGCCCAGCTTAAGCTGATGGCCGGCTGAAAAATACGGTTTTCAGCATTTAAAACGATTTCGGCAAACGGAGCCATGTTTTCAATATGATTCAGAAAATCAAAACATCGTATTACATGGTAATGCTTTACAATCATCTCGCCTGTGCGCTTCATGATTTCGCGACTCTGGGGAGCATAGCCTAACACATTTGTTGAGCGTATGAGGATAAGTTTTTGGGTGTTTGGCGCAAATTCGTTCCAGTTCGCCGCTTCAGCCCACGGGTCTGTCATGCATCCCAACATGGCAACGTGGTAATGGGCTCCGCCGCCGCTTTCGATGGATGCATATCCGCACCTGTCAATCAAAGGCCCAACAAGCCGATCGTCAAAGAGACGAAATCGATTGCCGGTTTCTGACTGGGTTATATCTCTTGGAGTTGTGTTGCAAAATTCCACATATTCAGAATTCCGTAAAAAACTTAGAGTCTTGTCCCGATGATCGTTGGGATTAAAGGGCGGCTGATAGGAACGGTCATCAACCGCCTTTTTTGCCAACGTTGAAACATTCACAGACATTGGGCCGACCTTGGAGTCGCCGAATTTTCGGTAAGACCCAAGCCCGATATATGGATTAAATCCTTTGGCGGTAGTTTCAGCCATCAAAGCGGCAAGTCGGATTTCTTCAGGTATGGTCTCCGTGTAAGACATCAGTTCAGGTGTATTATCGATGAATCTTGTAACAACTTCACCTGTTATGAATTTTGGATGTGAGATAAGCTTTTTATGACATGGGATAGTGGTTTTCAGGCCGCCTATAAAGTATTCAGAAAGCGCTCGCTGCATGATTGCCAGTGTCTTTTCCCACGTGGCTCCATACGCCATAAGGAGACTTGCCAGCGAGTCATAAAGCTTGGGGAACTCGTATCCGTAAAACACGCATGAATCCAGCCTTATTCCTTCACCCCCGGGAGAAAGATACCTGGTTATTTCCCCTGCGTTTGGTCGGAAATTGTTTTGGGGATCCTCAAAATTTATTCGGCATTGCATGGCAAATCCCCTTGGTTTCAGTTCTTCCGACTTCAGGCGCAGTTTTTCGCCAAAAGAGATTCGTATCATCTCTTCAACAAGATCTATTCCGTAAAGCATCTCCGTGATCCCGTGTTCAACCTGAAGCCTGGTGTTGGCCTCAATAAAGTAGTAATTTAGTTTTTCATCTACTAAAAACTCAAATGTCCCGATAGAATCATATCCTGAGGCGGATATAATCTTTAAGGTAGCTTCTTTAAGGGTTTTTCTTAATTCGCTGGTCATCCCTTTCCAGGGAGAGGGGGTGATTTCCAGTAATTTTTGATTTTTTCTCTGCGTGGAGCAGTCCCGCTCATCCAATACTGCTGCATTGCCGAATGAATCACAGACAGCCTGTATTTCCATGTGCCTGACCGATGAAAGAAATTTTTCAATGTATAAATTCGGGTTGCCGAAACTTGCTTCTGCGATGGTTGAGGCTTTTTGGAAATGGCGCTCAAGTTCTTCAGGGGATTCAATAATTACAATTCCTCTTCCGCCGCCGCCCCCTTCACTTTTTATCATTACCGGATACCCGATTTCACGGGCGATCTGTTTTGCTTCTTCAAGGGTTACCGCGCTGTCGGAACCGGGAATGACCGGCACGGAAACAGACTTTGCAATCTTTCGGGCCGTGACCTTGTTGCCTAATTTTTTCATGGGAGCTTCTGAAGGGCCAATGAAGATGATGTTGTTTTCCTTGCACAGGGATGGGAACAGGTTGTTTTCCGCGGCAAAACCCCAGCCCGGGTGAAGGGCTTTAACATCATGCTGCAATGCAAGACGAACGATTTGTTCTATATCTAAATATCCTTTTTCCGTCCGTATAGTATAAGCCTTATCTGCCTTGGATACATGAGGGGCTGTTTTGTCCTCTTCCGTGGCAAATGCTACATATATGCCTCCCATTTCCCTGATGGTACGTCCTATACGAAGCGCCGGAACTCCCCGGTTGGCTACCCCTATCCTTAGTTTTTCAATTGGTGAACTCATTGAAATTTCTCCTTGTTACTTCTTGCTTCAGCAGGATTGCAAAAAACCTGAATCAGCGACTGAACGAAAACTCAAAACACCTGAGATTATAGTCAGTTGAATGCTATTCTCAAATCGAAGATTTTTAGCAGTTAGCAGTTAGCCTTTAGCTAAGGGCTCGCTCAAAAATAACTTTACATTTTAAGCGCCGATGCATCCCGTCTGGCTGCGTTCCGAAAGCTCAGCAATATCTTGATATTCCTAATCTTTCGCGCCTTGCCAGCCAGGCGCCTCAACACTTAAAATTGCCAATTTATTTTTGAGCGAACCCTAAGAGCTAAAAGCTAATGGGAGCATTACTAATTTGTTAAAGCCAAAAACATAAACTCTATTCGGGCGGGATAAACCCGCCCCTACGAGATTTGATGCGCGTAACCCGTAGGGGCGGGTTTACCCCGCCCGATAAATGATGATGCTGTGGGATATCATTCCAATTTTAACAAACTGGTAATACTCCCCAGCTAATGGCTAATAGTTTTTTCACAAATCTTCACATAGGTAAATAAGCTGAACCTATTGCCAGTATAGGAAAAAACTACTTTTCGGACAGACACTAATTAAACATAACACTTTTTTATAAAAAATCTATATTAAACCTAAATTGAGCGATTTTTTACTCGATCTGCACCGATCTCTTGCGCATCAAGGATTCGCGAAAATCCTCGACATATCCACGGGTATGCCTGTGGTTTTCGCAAACCCTTATGCATCAAGATCTCGGCACATGTCTTCGCAATAAATCGCTCAACTTAGGTTAAAAACTATTTGGAATTGTTTTTTCTGGCAGGGAGTTTTCGTCCAGCCGCTATATATCCTGAATCAATCTAAAACCGAAATTTTTCATTTCGTAAATATAGAGCCCGTCCACCTTTAAGAATCCGTCTGCAATAATGCCTGGGACAGGAACGTCCTGAATGCCGGTTATCACGGCTTCAACCTCGATTCTTTTATTAGCCGGAATAACCTGCCCGCGATAGGTCCAGTTATGCGGCTTTTGGGTAATAAGTTCAAAACTGTGGGTATCGGATAGATGGTTCCAGTGCTTAAGCGCCATGAACTTAATAAGTTGAAGAAATGCTTCTATTCCAAGAGAACCGGGCCATACAGGGTCCTGATAAAAATGTGCCTTGAAAAACCATTCATCAGGATCCACATCCTTTATCCCGCGGATAAAACCAAGACCTTTGGGGCCTCCATCCGGCAGATACAGATCTATTTTATCGATCATGCGAAGCGCCTTTGAAGGCATTGATAAATGAGGCGCTTTGTCAATGGCAGGATCGTCAGGCGTAAAAGGGGCTTTATCTTCGAACAGATATGCATTATTTTTATTAAATTCATCGGTTGTTGGAATATATGCCCGTTTATCTGCGTCACTTAAACCGCTTTGCTGCATCAGGGCATTATCCGTGAAAAAACCAAAGTAGGTATCTCCCTTATAAATTATTTTATTTTGCTGCAAAATCAGAAAATCAAATTCTTCTATAATCATATCGCCCGCTTCAGAGACTTTTTTTGTTCGGGCTCGCATAGTCAGGGTTTTTGCCTCACGCGACACATTGTCGTGCAAAATCGCATTTCCGCCAAGGTTTCTGAATTTGAGATCATTTTCGCTTTTAAGGGCAGATCCCATATATGCTGCAAGCCAGCCACAGGACTGAAGTGCGATTTCAAGCAAAACGCAAAACGGCATCAGTCGGCCGCGATCTGATTTAAAATACCATGCATCATAAGGCACATCATACTCGGCCTCTATCCATCCGCCGGGTTTTAAGACCCACGGCTCGGGCTCGATGGAAACTATCCTGTCTATAAACTGATATGGAGGCCCGGGAAGCCTTGCAATACGCCTTTTTTTATCAAACTGTTTATATGGCTCGCCAAATGCTTCAGAAGGCTTTCCGATTGAAAAGGCAAGCAGCTTTTTTTGATCAAACAGGACCTGTTTTTCTTTTTTCTTCCAGAATCTATCTATTTCTTCACCGGTTATGCCCGTCATTTTCATGGACATATCAGTAAACATAACTATTCTACGCCCGTCAGCATACATGAGAGCATCAGCAATTATATAAGGTTCAGGATTGTATCCGATCTCTTTTATTATTATTTCATAAACAACATGTTCTGTGTCAGGTGTCACCGGTCCACGGCATTTTAGTATGCTTTTAACTCCAGCTATAGGCTCATAGCATACGCCGGTTTTTTTTGTCACCCATCCCATGCGCTGGATAAAAACTCTGAGTGTATGCGCGCAACATTCATACATGAGAGTTCCCGGCATTACCATATCATCCATAAAATGGCAGGTAAGAAACCAGTCGTCAGGATGGATGTCGGCCTCTGCTTTAATCATGCCAAGCCCGTATCGCCCTCCATGAGGATCAAGATGGATAATCCGGTCGATCAGTTTCATCCGTCCTTTAGGAAGCCTGAGCGACTCGGCAAGTTCAACATCGTCAAACAGAGGGCCGAAACATGCTTTTAGATTTCCGGCTCTCAGCGCATTTACAGCCTCATCATCATATTTCTCAACAGATACATCCACCAGCTCTTTCAATTTGGATGCTCTTTTTCCCTTGAGCGGCTTTGTATCTTCATCTTTAAGAATAATTCCTCCTGAATTTTTAACCTCCTCTTCGGTAAAGAAACCCGCGCACCCGTCAGACATGGTGATAAGATGGGAGCCGTTGATAAAACCTTTAAAGTTGAAAAAGAAAAGAAATGTTTCACCCTGGCGGACAAACTTTTCAATATTTATTTCATATCGGATTGTGTCTCCGGGCTGCGGCAGACCGCGATGAAATGTTACAACAGCATCTAACAGCCTGTAGGTTCTTTTGCCTTTTACTACAAGATCGATGCCGAGATAAGAGCACAGAAACAGATCAGCCTGGCCTGCTTCGACGGATATACATACAGGAGCATAGCCTCCGTCGAGATACCATGCGTCCGGCAGAACATCATGCTCCGTTACCACACGACCGGAACCTAATGAACATTTTTCACCTTTAATCGAAATTATCCTGTCAACAAGCATCAGAGGTTCATCAGGCAGGCGCACCCTTGCGTTATATGTATCAACCACCGCGAATTCAGGCCCAAGCGCTTCTGCCACAGCTCCTGTAGCGAATTCCATACACATATCGCGGGAGAAGATTGTTGATTGCCTGCCCGCAACGCTCTCGCTTGCGAAGCGGGCGGGTTGATTGTTGATTGCCTGCCCGCAACGCTCTCGCTTGCGAAGCGGGCGGGTTGATTGTTGCTCGTTACTGGTTACTGGTTGCTCGTTGCTGGTTTCTCGTTGCTCGTTGCCGGTTTTTCTTTTCTCTTCTCTCTTTCCGACCTCTGACCTCTGATTTCTGATTTCTGGTTTCTCTTCTCTCTTTCCGATCTCCGACCTCTGACCTCTGACCTCTGACCTCCGACCCCTGACCTCCGACCCCTGACCTCTGACCTCTGATTTCTGATTTCTGTTTTCTCTTTCCTCGTTACTCCCAGTGTTTCGCGCTGTAAGAAGTTTTGTCTGAAGTTCAAATGCCTGAGTATATGAGTTTTGCAGCCTGGTTGAAAACTCTAAAAAAGTCTTGTGAGCATCTGCTGTGGCTTTAATGTTCTTTGTTGCAGGTTCTATAAGGTCTGAATATGGAATTGCTGATTTTTGAATAAAGGATGAGGGAGGCATAGCAGGAGAGGGGGCTTTTCCTCCAATGATCAGACTTATCTTTTTGCCTGTTTCTTTGTTTTCGCAATGTTCCTGATTGCGATGCAAGCGCTGGTGAGCGACAGGTTTTTCTTTGGTATGTCTGAATTCTTCAAGTATAACATGGCTGCAGTTGCCGTCTATTGTCATGCAGCCAACACATGCCCTGCGGGGATTGTCTTTTGTGTCATCTGCCCAGTCTTCTGGATTTGCAGGTATATCAAATATCTTTTTCCGCAGAATATTCTTTTTCCCGTTGCCGGAGTTCTTTAAGGAAGGGATTATCTTTTGATGCAAACACAGGCTTGTTTTAATTAGAGAAGCAAGCCCTGCGGCTGCTCCTGCATGTCCTATGTTTGCTTTGACAGATCCTATAGCGCATCTGTTTTTGCGATTTTTAAAAAACTCATGCAGAGCCTCTGATTCCGCGTTATCTTCAACAGGATCGCCGCTTCCATGTGTTTCAAAAAAACTTATTAAAGAGGGCGAAATTTCCGCATCATAAAAGCATTGCTTGAGCGAGTGAATATAAGCATCCTTTGAAGGAGAATCTATTTCATCCTTTGTTTTACTTGCGTTTCCTATCCCTTTTATTACAGAATATATTCTGTCTTCATCCTCTATTGCCCGGTCAAGAGGTTTCAGAACAAGCGCTGCGGCGCCTTCTCCGGGAAGTCTTCCATGTGTTGACCTGTCAAACGGGCGGATCTCATTCTTTCTGGAAAAAGGGCTTATTCTGTCCGCCGTGATAATGCTGCGCACATCGCACGCAAGATCTATTGCCCCCACAAGGACAGCATCCATTTCATTTTGCTGTAAAAATCTTACCCCTCTTTCAAGAGCGCTAAAGCCTGATCCCTCTTCATTGGAGACAACAAAGCTTGGGCCTCCAAAGCGAAATTCCCTGGCAATCCTGCTTGCTGTGATTCCTCCAAGAGCGCCCAGAGTCCGCGCATTTGTCAAGGCTGGACCGTATGAGTCTCTTAGGGATTCAAGCCACTTTGCAGTTTCATTATCATCAAGATCAAGGCTGTATCTTTTTTTCCATAACCCGACCAGGTTTTGCAGATGCCACCGCAGGTGAAAATTGGTTGCTTCAAAATCAAAGCCCATGCCGATAATGGCGCCCATGCGCGGGCGATCCTTTCTAAGCGGAAGACCTGCATCCTTCATGGCATTGGCTGATACTTTCAGCATTAATAGCTGTTGCGGTAGTATATCAGGGATTTCGCTGGGAGGTATGCGAAACTCTCCTGCATTAAGCGAGAGCTTGTCCATAAACCCGCCGTATGCAGCCCGTTTGTCAAGATACGTTTCCGCAATAGTATCGCATCCTTTCCATCTGTGTTTCGGTCTTTTTCTGATTATGGATTTGTCCTTGAAAATAATCTCTTGAAAATCTTTTAATGATTTTAAAGAGCCAAAAGCAGCTCCCATTCCTACAATGGCAACAGGGGAGTTTTCAATTGTGAATTGTGAATTGTGAATTGTGAATTGTGAATTGGATGTCGGATTCCATTCTTCGAGAAGAAGATGAGCATTTATTCCACCAAATCCGAATGCGCTTACTGCGGCGCGAAGCGGTCTATGCTTGTCTTTTCTGACCCATTCTTCAGGTTCTGTTTGCACCCTGAAAGGGCTCTTATTAAGCGGACTTTTCTCTGGCGCTCTGTTAAAATTGAGCGATGGGGGTAGAATTTTGTGTTTTAATGCAAGGATGGTTTTAATCATTCCTGCGACGCCAGCGCCTGTCAAAAGATGGCCGACCATTGATTTTACAGATCCTATGGCGCATTCTCCATAAGACCAGCCTGATTCGCCCCAGAGACTTCTTAAACTTTGAAGTTCTGTAAAGTCTCCTACGGGTGTTGCTGCACCATGGCATTCAATAAGATCGATGTCATAAGGAGACCAGCCGGCAGATTCATAAGCAGAGCGCATGGAGCGAACCTGGCCCTCGGAATCCGGGGCAAGAAGATTGCCTCTTATATCATTGGAAAGCCCGATGCCGTGGATTAGAGCATGGATATTGTCTCCATCACGCAAGGCATCATCAAGCCTTTTTAAGACGAGTATTCCAACGCCTTCTCCAACTACGAGACCGTCTGCGGTTTCGTCAAAAGGCGCGCAACGGCCTGAAGGGGATAAAGCTCGAAGCTGGCTGAAGCCTACCTGGGTATAAAGGCATTCGGGTCTTGAAACACCGCCGGCCAGCATAGCGTCTGCCCGGTGGGAATAAAGTTCATCACATGCAAATTTAACTGCGTAAAGAGATGATGCGCATGCAGCGTCAAGAGTATAGCTTCCGCCGCCAAATCCCAAAGCTTTTGTTAGGATGGCTGCAGGCAGGCTCGTTACCCTGCCTGCCGTGCATTCTTGTGTTGTAAGAGGCTTTTCTTCAAAATGAGAAGAACTGCCAAAGAGTCTTTCTTCAAATGATCTGCCAAGAATTTTTCTGGTGATTAAAGAAGATGCATCGGTTGGAAGCGCAATTGCGGCAAGAATTGTTCCAATACGTTCTTTGTTTAACGATGATGTCACGCAATCTGACAATGCCTCTTTGCCGGCATGAAGAACAAGGTGATAGAGGGGGTCGAGATCCTTTAAAAGATCTTTGTTTATGTTGATGTCTGTATGATCCAACTTAATTGATTGAAGTATATCGGCATCTATCAAACAGCAGCGTTTTGAAAAGGCCTTGTCCGGCATGGGATCAGGATTATACATCAAGTCCGGCTCAATTATCCACCTGTCTTTCAATACATCGGAAGTTGAATCAACTTTATTGATAATATTATGCCAGAATATATTAAGGTCCGCAGCTTTTGGAAATACACCGGTCATCCCAACCACGGCTATAGGGGTTCTTTTTTTCATTACTATTTTATACCCGATTAATTTGTTTTAAGCAAGAGTCAATAGTATAGGGATTACAGATATTTTACCACGAAGTACACGAAGCGCACAAACAGAGACCTTTGAAAAATGCTTCCGCCAGGGTACTCTGGCGGATTCAAGTTCATCTGCCCATGCCCATGTGTGACACCCTCTATGCAATCCACAATTGATGCAACTTGACACGTGACGCGTGACAGGCTATAAGGCTCTTATAGGAAGGGAGTATCGAATGGATGATTAAATCTTTCAAACACAAAGGCTTGGAGAGATTCTTCCATCACGGTGACCGAAGGCATATCAACCCGAAGTACGCATCCAAACTTGCTCGAATTTTGGACCGCTTAGATGCATCTCTGAAGCCTCAGGATATGAATTTACCTGGTTACAAGCTACATGGGCTTTCAGGGAAGGAAAAGGGTATCTGGTCAGTTTGGATTACCGGCAATTGGCGAGTCACTTTTAGATTTGACGGTTACGATGCAGTGGCCGTTGATTATCGAGATTACCATTGAAGATCGGAGGTTTTCAAATGGTTAGCAGCAGAAAACCAACCCACCCCGGAGAAGTCTTAAGAGAGGATGTTGTCAAATCCCTCGGCTTGACAGTAACGGAGGCAGCAAGACGCTTAAGAGTTACGCGGAAGACCTTGTCAGCATTGATCAACTGCAAAGCATCATTGAGCCCGGAAATGGCAGTGAGAATAGGCAAGGCAACGAAAACGTCCCCTGAAAGCTGGCTTTATATGCAGGCCAAGTTAGATATTTGGGTGGCCGAGCAAAAACCAACAGAAGTCGTAGAACTTAGAGAAGCTCGCGCGGCGTAGCCTCTCTCGGAGCCTCGAATGTGGCTTCAGGGACGGCGGCTTCAGAAAAGATACTTGGACGAGTTGCAGAATTGTTGGGTTTAAAACCTGAGGGCTCGACAAAAAATAACTTCACATTTCAGGCGCCGATGCATCTCGCCTGACTGCGTTGCGAAAATTCTGAATAGGCTTGATATTCATGCTTTTTCGCGCCTTGTCAGCCGAGCGCCTCAACGCCTGAAATTGCGAACTTATTCTTTGCCGAACCCTGAGCAGGTATTGACCGTCGGGAAATATAAAAAGACGGTTGCAACTCGCAGTTTGCTCTGTTTCTGAAGATTTCGCAACCCGCAGTCAGTTTAGCGGTTAAACGCTTAAGAGCAATTGGTTATACGCCACAATTACTCGTTAAAAGCTTGACAGTAACTTATAAACTAACCCATAAACCCCCAATAAAGCGTTGAACTGTGCATTTATGGCGGCGGGAATCTTTCTCATTATGTTTATCCATACACATTTATCTCCATCTATTTTTAGAAGAACTCAGAATTCCACCTGGCAATAATCTTGAGGCGTTGTCAGAGGATAGAATTGGAGAAAACAGCATTCGCATAAATGATCAGTATCGAATTTGTTTCAAATGGGCAACGAATGGTCCTTATCAAGTTGAAATGGCAGATTATCATTAAACCTAAATTGAGCGATTTTTGGCTCGATCTGCACTGATCTCTTGCGCATCAAGGATTCACGAAAATCCTCGACATATCCACGGGTATGCCTGTGGTTTTCGTAAACCCTTATGCATCAAGATCTCAGCACATTTCTTCCCCAAAAATCGCTCAACTTAGGTTAAATAAAGAGGAAAGAAAATGGTTAGAATACCAAGTCATAGAGAGCCAACCCATCCAGGCGAGATGCTTCTTGAAGAATTCTTAATACCTATGGGTATCACACAGAGAGAACTGGCAAATTCCATTCATGTTCCCTATCAGCGTGTTAATGAAATTGTAAACAAAAAAAGGGGGATAACTCCAAGCACTGCCTTGCGACTTGCCAAGTTTCTCGGCATGTCAGAGGATTTCTGGATAAACCTTCAATTACGGTGGGATCTATATAAGACAAAAAGTAAAGAGTATAACGCACTGAAGGCAATAAAGCCGGCAAGCCTTCAACATGCATCAGTCCAGTTATAAAAAGGATTTGGCCCAACAAGCCGCTGAGTGGATTCCCACAGCGCGAATATTCGGTACGTACTAAACTATTGAAATTCCCTGCAGCCCCGCTTGGATAGAATCTCCGCTTTGCTTCGACAAGCTACTGGGAATGCCTCGCTATTGTGGTTCATGATATGCAATATGTTATTTGTGTTACATGCCGAGAAAATCACGAATAGATGCCCGTCCGCCTCGCCTGAGCTCACGACCCGCCGGCCATGCATTAAATATGCACTATTCATTTTGTTAATTATGCTTGCAGGAACAAGGCGGCAAAACTAAGTCATTCGAAATAGAGGCATTGCGGGCAGACCCGCCTGCCATGCGTTGTAATTACATTGACAGTAAAAGCACGTGGTAACGCACCTGATTATGATACTTCGGTAAATCCATACAAAGGCATTGCGGGCAGGTGGCGGGCAGGTTGAAATCACGTGCAGCGCAGGCGCTTGCGCCGCGTGAACGCAAAGTAAGGGGTAAGCTCCGTTGCGATCCCATCCACTTGCGGCAGGGTTGTTAATTATTTTCTTGATTATGGCTATAAAGATGGCTATAATAAATAAAAATATAACATGTCAAGGAGATGGTAATAATGCAAAAGCAATTTTCCATATCTGAAGCAAAAAACAGACTTCCCACC
Organism: Thermodesulfobacteriota bacterium; assembly: GCA_034721935.1. Taxonomy (GTDB): domain Bacteria; phylum Desulfobacterota; class Desulfobacteria; order Desulfobacterales; family ETH-SRB1; genus Desulfaltia. Next base: position 17 of record JAYENE010000147.1, on the reverse strand, counting down.
ATTATCCATTATGTCGA
>JAYENE010000146.1:0-4200 GCA_034721935.1 Thermodesulfobacteriota bacterium | reverse complement strand
TTTTTATAAAAGGATTGCTCTAAGTTATTTCTTTACGCTCACTTATGTGCGAGTTTCAGCCGTTCTTAAATTTAATTGTCCGCTGCCTCAGGTTGACCAGATAATGAGTTTGTAAATTTCTGATTCTTGTGTTTTTCGCTTGTAAAGGTAGAGACCTGCCAATACTCCGATACCGCCACCATGGCTTGCTAACCCACCCTTCCAAACAGCAACTATTTTTATAGAATTGCTCAAATAATAACTTAGATCATATAAAAGACAGCGCCCAAGCCTTGCTCCAATTATTGTTCCACCTATCAAATAAAATAATAATTGATCTATATTTTGAATATTTTTTTCTTCACGAATATATATCCATTTCATAATTCGATAACCCAATATAAAGGCAGTGGCAAACATTATTCCATACCACCGAACCTGTATATCTCCAATAGCTATAAGATTTGGGTCAATATCCCAGGTCAAGTATTCCATTCTTTCTACTGCCACCAATTTTTATTTTTTGTGTTCATCTAACCCCGCCACCACCAGTGGGCAGGGTAAACGGGCATTAGTAAATGGCAATTAAACACCTAACTTTGTTAAAGCTTTAAACGTCATGACCCTGCCCATCTGAGTGCATGGTGTTGTTCGGCATATTTCATGTCCAAAGATATGGACGTATTTCAATAAGACGATGGAGATTTTGTTGATCCTGCTCATGCCACTCCTTCTTCTGTTGCCGGTGTTTCTCTAATGCTTTGTAATACGCAGCATACTTCTTCTTATCTGGCTCTACCATTTTTTTATGGTCTGTTCCGGGAATATCTTCAAATTTTATTAGTGGCACCTTCAAACGTTTATCATCCAAAGGACTTTTTCGAGCAGGACGCTTTGTTCTCCACCATTTATATAATTCACGAATCTTTCTCCATGCCCGCTTATATGTGTCATCTGCATTCCAATCCACAATTTCGTCCGGTTTTTCCTGCTCTACAAAATCTACTAAGATTTGAAATACAGCATGTAGCATGATCTCGTCTCGATCTTGCCACCCTTTTTCTAATGTATGGATCTTGAGATATTTCATATTGTGCCGAACCATTAAATGTTAAGAAATAAATCAGTGATATTGGATATCAATATATTATTTCTTGATGTTAATTGTATGCTATATATCGCATTGTTTTTAATGAAAAAGCAAGAATTATGTCATCACCAAAAAACCCCACATCTCTGCTTGAGAATAGTGTAACATCTCAATAAATTTGGGCAATTTCCGGAAACTGTGATGCCCGATGATACCAGAACTTATTGAGTTACAATGCTTCCGAAGAATTCTGCGAAAGGGGTTGATGGATTGAATAATAAGCGGAATTTTTGCTTTTTTTGGCCGTTTCATTAGCTGGCCTTCGGCATCACCGAAGCTCTCACTATCATACCGCTCGAAACAAACACTCCAAACGATTTCTTCGGGCAAACCATCAGGATACCTCTAAAAAAGTAGAGGGGTATCCTCAATTTACTTAAAATGCCGCAAATATTATTCTTGACACACTTATCAATAATTATATATTTATTCAAATTTGCGATCAATAATAATAATTGTTGTTTTTTACTTGGGAAAGTCTATATGAAATTCTGGCGGGTTCCACTTGATGCGGATGAAATACATATCTCCAGGGGCATAGTATATATTATTGAGGATCGATGCAAGGGGACTTGCGGGACATCCATAAATAAGTAAATAACTATCTTTTAACCTAAGTTGAGCGATTTTTGGAAAAGAAATGTGCTGCGATCTTGATGCATAAGGGTTTAGGAAAACCGCAGGCATACCCGTGGATATGTCGAGGATTTTCGTGAATCCTTGATGCGCAAGAGATCAGTGCAGATCGAGCCAAAAATCGCTCAACTTAGGTTTAAGGGTTCGGCAAAAAATAAGTTCGCAATTTCAGGTGTTGAGGCGCTCGGCTGACAAGGCGCGAAAAAGCATGAATATCAAGCATATTCAGAATTTTCGCAACGCAGTCAGGCGGGATGCATCGGCGTCTGAAATGTGAAGTTATTTTTTGTCGATCCCTAAGCATGGGAAGGATTGCGGTACATCAGTTTATAAGTTGACGGGGTAATTGAACTAAAAGAACGTTGTTGATCCCAGATAAGGGCTTGCGGGGCAAAGGAGGCTCCCACAGGTACTTATCATAGCATTCTCAAGGCATCAGGAATAAAATATCCAACAGGAAAATCATGCAACTTTCGGCAAAACAAAAAGAAGCTGTTGAATATATTGGTTCCCCTGCTTTGGTCGTAGCGGGCGCCGGCTCCGGTAAAACACGGACATTGACCGCCAAAATTGCCCATCTTATGTCAAGCGGCTATGATCCTGAACGTCTTCTTGCGATTACATTTACCAATAAGGCTGCCGATGAGATGAAGAGCCGTCTTGTTCGTATGACAAAAATCCCGGCGGAATGTTTCCCATGGGTTCGAACATTTCACTCTGCATGTTTTAAAATCTTAAAGAAACATTGCTCTCTGCTTGGGTATAATATTCCTCTTCAGATCTACGCAGTATACCAGCAGCAAAAGATAATCAAAGATATTATTGTCGGAAAAATGAATTTTGACAAAAAGTATGTTCAACCTGTTTTAGCTCAGATTTCCAGCGCAAAAAACTCAGGCAATCCTTTTGATTATCTTGACGGCAAGCTTCATGCTTTCCGTATCAGGTTACTCGATGTTTTTAATCTTTACGAAAAGGAACTGAAATCAAATAATGCTGTTGATTTTGATAATATTTTGCTTTTGACACGCAACCTGCTTCGAGATCACAAAGATGTGCGAAAGCAGTACAGAAAACTTTTCCAGTTTATTCTTGTGGATGAATATCAGGATACAAATAATCTTCAGGAGGATCTTGCAGGACTGCTGCTTCGAAATGGCAACTTTTTTTGTGTGGGCGATGACTGGCAGGCTATTTATTCATTCAGAGGAAGTAATATGGATCATTTTCTCTCGTTTCCTGAAAAGTACAAAAAGGCCAGGGTATTCAAGCTGGAGCAGAATTATCGTTCTGCGGATGAGATTGTTAAAACGGCAAACGATCTGATCGGATATAATGATTATAAGATGGAAAAAAAGTGTTTTTCCGACAAGCACGGGGGATTGGTTGAGATTTGTGATTTTTCCAATGAAAAAAAAGAGGCTGATTGGGTTGCCAAAAAGATCAAATCTCTTCAGGAAATGGGTCTTGCTTATGGCAAAATGGCTGTTTTGTACCGGACTAAATTCTGCTCTCTTTCCTTTGAACAGACATTTAGATCTCTTGGAATTCCATACCGGATGTTAGGTGGCAAGGGGTTTTTTGAACGTAAGGAGATCATGGACATAAACTGCTATCTTACTGCAGCGGTTTTTGAAAAAGATGATGCATCCTTTGAGCGGATTGTAAATATTCCCAAACGTGGGATCGGCCCGGCGACTGTCAATAAGATTGCTCAGATAAAAACAGGAGAAATGAGCCTTCAGGATGCAGCGCGCAATGCCCTTAGTGAAAAACTTCTGGCTTCCAGAATATATAATTCTCTCAGCGAGGTAATCAGGTTGCTTGATGATATCAAGGATATGAAACCTGATGCTGCAATCCGCGAGATATTGTCAAAGGTTAACTATATGAATTATATTAAGCATTATTCCATAGCCAATTCCATGGATTATACCTCAAGAGAGGAGAATATTGAGCAGCTTATTTATTCAGCTTCCCAAAAAGATACAATTATAGAATACCTTGAAGAAGCCGCCCTGATTAAGGAGGACAAAGAAGATGAAGAAGAAGACAAAAAAACCGGAGTAATTCTGTCAACTATACATGCTTCCAAGGGGTTGGAGTACAGGGTGGTCTTTGTGGTTGCATGCGAAGAACAGCTTTTTCCTCACTGGAGGTCCATGGATTCAGAAATGGGTCTTCACGAGGAACGCCGACTTATGTATGTTGCCATGACAAGGGCCGAACATTTTTTATTTTTGACTCATGCGAATTACAGAAAGGGTAAATACCAGAGCAAGAGCCGATTTTTAGATGAAATTAATAATTCATTGGTGTAGGAGCAGGGAGCAGGGAGCAGGACACATTTCGCCATTTTGTCCACTATAGCAATTTCACAATCAATCAGTAGGGGCGGGTTTCAAACCTGTAGTAGGGGCGGGTTTCAAACCCGG
>JAYENE010000145.1:0-4209 GCA_034721935.1 Thermodesulfobacteriota bacterium | reverse complement strand
CAGAAATTTACAAACTCATTATCTGGTCAACCTGAGGCAGCGGACAATTAAATTTAAGAACGGCTGAAACTCGCACATAAGTGAGCGTAAAGAAATAACTTAGAGCAATCCTTTTATAAAAAGCTTGCTAAAGCCGACATTATCCGACTCATAGAAAACTTTATTTGGTCGTCGTTATTTCTTAACGCTCACTAACATGCTCAAACAGTCAGCCGTTTTAAATTTAACTGCCCGCCACATCAGGTTGTTGGCAGGTTACTTTTTGAGTTTGTAAATTTCTGATAACAAACGGCATAAGGGCAACGGCAAAAAGCCGCCGCCCTTATGCCGAGCGTTATGTGTTTGCATTCAACAGAAATATGGAGAGGATACTATGCTCACCCCCGATCAATTTCGAGTTAATGAAGCGTGGATAGCAGTTAGAATCAATGATGAATTTTTGTTTGTAAAGGAAGAGCCATACGACATTTATGTATTGATAGATGCAGCCAGCTGTTATGTATTAGGGAATGTTTTATCTCGCGTTGTAGACGAAGCGCCATACGACAAAGATATACATGACTTATTCAATACGGCATGGCAGGCGAAGAGACAGTGGGCAAAAACTTTAATAATAACTGAAAATTTACCTGCAGATGAGATTTTTTCAAAACATGCACAGCAGAATGGCCTCTCTATAAAAAAAGTTTCAATCTCCGATTTAGAACCAATTTTAGGTCCTTTAAAAGAATCATTTGCTTCAAACTTTATGGGAGGCAACACATAACATGCCAGTCCACCGGACGACAAAAAGCCGCCGCCGGTGACCAGCGCGACCTCCCGGGGTAAACATATATCTTTCGGTGCGTGAATGCCGGGTTTACGGACACATCTTAAGATGGATAGAGGACTTCATCTTGTTGTGCAGACTCGTCCCGATGTGCGCCCCTCATACCCGATTCCTGTGCGCCTGTCTGCGTGCCCGCACAGGCAGATCATCCCGCGCCTTCGCGATGCCCTGCCTCAGCAGGGCGGCTTCCTCCCGAAACACCGTCGCCGCTGTCCCGTTGCGAGACCGCTGCATCCTTCGCCTCCATCAGGCTGGATCTAAGACTTGCCAAATACTTAATATCCTGTTATATTCAGCTCACTTTTAAGAACATGTGCCGTGCCCGGCACACACAAGGCTTTTGCAGCGGATCGCAAAAAGCCACGCCCGCTGAAAAGCGACGGTTAGGGTTCGCTCAAAAATAAATTGGCAATTTTAAGTGTTGAGGCGCCTGGCTGGCAAGGCGCGAAAGATTAGGAATATCAAGATATTGCTGAGCTTTCGGAACGCAGCCAGACGGGATGCATCGGCGCTTAAAATGTAAAGTTATTTTTGAGCGAGCCCTTAGCTTTCAGAAAAATAGACATTATGCAATCTAAAATTATGAATCCCATAGCTTACATCGAATCGTCCGTTATCAGCTATTTGGCGTCACGACCAAGCCGAGATATCGTGATTGCCGGTCAGCAAACAATTTCTCACAATTGGTGGGAAAATCACCGTCAACGATTTGAGCTTCGAGTTTCGGCATTGGTCGAAGAAGAAATAAGCAGGGGGGATTCCTTGGCTGCCCAACGTCGTTTAGGAATCAAGAATAAATAAGTTATACAGATTGCGCCGTAATTTTGTTTGTTTTCAAGGCGTGTTGAAGCGCAATTTTGGCTGAATCTCCAGTCTGAACATGACTTAAGAATGATTAAACGCAAAATTTGGCCTGATATTGAACGTCGTATTTTACCAGTGCAGGATATGCAGGTAATAAAAGCTCATGAAGCTATGGCATAAGACACAACATAAGGGTCACACTTTTCCAGGAAAAGAGGTGACATCCTTTAGCCTGGCTATATTTTCCAGAAACGTATCAAACGTGTATTCAGCATCGTTTAAGCAAAGATCTACTGCATTAATACTTTCTGTCTTTTCGACACGTGTTTTTATTTGCCTTAAAGAATAGAGCGCTCTGTTTCGCAAATCCATGCCTGCGTTATGAGTATCAAGGAGATTTTTCATTTTTTCAATCATCTGATCGAGTTCAGACAATGCATCAATGCGGCATTGATCTGTCTTTTCCTTAATAGTCACATCATTGAACGCCCTGACCTTTTCAAGCAATTCATATGCTTCTGAAGTCAAGTCATACGGAGCGGGTGATGACAAAATCTGTTTTAATCTGTCAAAATCTGCGGAAGCTTCATCATTCTTATTTAATTCATGCAGATTTTCGCTGAACTCTTCAACAGATTTAATCAAGGTTGTCCAGAAATCATAGTGTTTAGTATAAAATTCGGACAAATTCTTTTCTTGCGCATATAATTTAAGGATTTGTGCGCTGTTATCATAGAAAGCGCTGATCAGAGAAAAAGAATCCTGTTTAGTTGAAATGTCTTTAATAAAACATAGCCATTTGCCGATTTCTTTCTCTCCCGGGAAATACTTCTTTTGGGCAAAAGCCTTGTATGATTGCAAGCTATTTTGCCAAATTCTGATTTTCTTTGCCAGAAAACGCCCCAGTTCATACTGATCGCAGTCATCAATGTTTGTTTCTTCCGATATCTTCAGGTACAGGTTCCTTGCGCCCTGAAACACTGGATCATTAACAGTTTTCGCAGTAATAATTAATACTTGCTCACTTAACTCGATAGATTGAAACAAAAGTTTTTTAACTTTAAACGGCTCAAGATTTTTGTTGTTTATTCTGAACTGAATTTTAAAATCCTGAGCTATCCAGAAAATACACTGCAGAATTTTAAACTCTGATAGACCATGAGCGCCTTTCATGTACACAACAAATTCACTCAAAACAACATGCCCATGCTGTTTTATCTGATCTGACAGACATTCCATTACAACATTTTGTTCTTGTGACAGGTTATTTTCAAAACCAAATGAAAGCTGACGATGCCCCAGATTGATATTTTTAATATCGCTGTATTTCATTAGATAAATCCGGACTAATGGGATATCTTTTTAGTTTTGCGCTTCTCAGCCGCTTTTCCACATCGCCGTATAGGACAAGTTCTTCCATCTCAATATCTTCAATCCCTAAATTCCTCAATGCCATACTGCTCGTTGAGCTTCCTCAACAAATTTTTTTACCTTGCCAAAATCCTTCTTAAAGCGGATCGGATTTCCGTCTTGGGTAGCAGCATTCGTGTTGGTGCAACTATCAACCCCAAAGGGCGTCACCGCCTTGACCCCTTCGTAGATATTTTCCGGCGATATTCCGCCGGCAAGAAAGACAGGTATAAAAATGGATGATATGAGGATGATATGGTGAATTCAGGTTGCAAGTGCACCTGGAAATTCTATTCGTAATTGTCTGGCCATAAATCAAGCTGCTGATCGTAGTAAAATAATGAATGAATATCATAACCATCAGATCTGTAAAGAGTGCAGGTTTGACCTCTCTGGTTTTACTTTCCATCCCGTGGCCGTCAAGCCTGCCGTTAAAAAATGGTGTTGACAAAGCAAAGATTCCTTTGATAGACGATCTACTTATTGGCAATTTAGGAGAAACTTATTTTCAATCTAACCAAAGATGAGGATGTAGCAACATGGCAAAAAAGGTAGTAATCATAGCTAACAATGGGCCTGAAGATCCAAACAGGGCTACGGTGCCTTTTCTGACCGCCAAGGCGCTTGTGGAAAAGGGTATGGACGTATCCATATGGTTATATAACAATGCGGTCTATCTGATGAAAGAAGGGACTCCTGAATTCGTGCAGGCCCCAGGTCTGCCACCATTTGAAGACATCTTGCTGTTCCTTACCATGACACATCCGATACCTATATATATAGGCGTGTCATGCTCTATTGGCAGAGGGATGTGCGATGAACACGAAAAACCGACAGTCGAATTTGTGGCCGGCGAACTTGCAGCTCCGCCAAAACTTGCGGAGTTAATTGAAGAAGCCGATAATGTAATTGGGTTTTGATTTTTTTGTTGAGTAATAGTGGATATTCTGTACTCCTTATGTCAAGAAATTTTTAACCAGAGGTCAAGTCTTCATTCTTGACAAAAGTGAAGAATGAAGACCTGGCCTCTGTTTTGACCGTAAGCTCAAAAAATTAGACTGGACGGAAGCATTGATAATACCTAAATTGAGCGATTTTTTACTCGATCTGCACCAATCTCTTGCGCATCAAGGATTCGCGAAAATCCTCGACATATCCACGGGTAT